>JANLYU010000326.1:0-2432 GCA_031365785.1 Flavisolibacter sp.
ATTGCTGAAGAAGTTATTGCCAAAAGCAAAGGCAAGGGAAGTGGAGATTAATGATATGCCTCATTGGATACAACCCCGTTCCGGATAACCGGTACGGGGTTTTTGTTTGTATAATTTTAACCAAAATAAAAACGGATGTAAAATTCAGGCATTGCGTTTGTAAATGGAGTGCGTTCAATACCCTTTTTAGGATCCCGTTTTTTGATCCGGCCGTTTCGGCTTATGAAATACACCCCTGGGTATTGAACGCTGGGCTCTTTGGAGCCCAATTTTATTGTAATCAGATCCTCTCAAATATTTACGGAACTGGTGTTATTTTTTGTAATCTGGTGCCGTATGATCGTTCAGCCATGAGATTTCATTTTGGACGTCACCTCATTTTCTTTCAACGGGTCATGGAAACTATAATATACCCCCCACACCGAACCGGCCACCGTGACCAGGTAAAATAATAGGCTGATGACAACTCCGACTTGTGGATCCAGGTGAAAAAAACGGGCCCCTTCTGCAAATACCACTTCCCGCGTTCCCAACCCTCCGCCCAATGAAAGAGGGAGGACTGAAATGACAGCAGCAGCCAGAAAAATAAATATCCATTCGTGCTGGTGCCAGGAAATTGGAAGACTTAAAAGAATAAAATAAACACAAATAACCTGGCAGCACTGGACGCCCAGGCCCCACACAAAAGTGGTTAGGAAACCCGGAAGAAAATCTTTTAAAAAATAGCGTACTAGCAGATAAAATACCAGTAAAGAAATCATCCCGGCACTCAGAATGGCAATTTGAAATATTTTCTTATCCAGCACCAGATACCCGTACGCTCCGAGGATCACGGCAAGGGCCATAACACCACTGAACCTATCGAGCAACACGGCAGCTGACACCTTTCTGTAATCGCTATTGTATCTTCGTTTGAGACGAATAATTTTATACGCATCACCACTGATTGCACCCGGAAGAAAAAGGTTATAGAACATTCCCAGCCAGTATAACCTGAGGTTGATAAGGGGAGGGAGTCTAAGACCGATATTCTGAAAATTTATATTCAGCCGGAAGGCAGAAAGAACTTTAGAAAGAATAAAAAAAATAAGCGCTACCAGCAGGTACTGCCAACTAGCTTTTGAAAGCGCGCTGAGCGCTTGTGAAAAATCAATTTTTTTGGAGATGTACCAGAAGCAAATGATTGTAACACCGATTTTTCCTAACAATTTTAAAATTCTTACCAGTGCGGAATCTTTTATCTTTTCAGCTGGAGAAATGTCTGAATTCATTAATGAGGTATAGATGTCCGTGCAAGTAAATGTAATCCGATGAATAAAAAAATTGTCCTGTTGTTGCTTTTATTATTAGGATGCATGAGTCCTTATGCTCAAAGTTTACTTCTCAAAAAAGGATTGCTGATCCGGAAGTCCGTAAAGGTGCAACAAAAAACCTATTTCCTGGATGCGTCTTCCCAAATTCAGGAGCCTCTGATCATCATTGAAGGAAATGATATCACTGTTGACTTCAATCATGCCTTATTGATCGGCAGTTCTCCCAAAGCACAACCGGATGAATTTGATGGAATAGCGATCCTTGTCAGGAACTGTAGGAACGTTACTATCAGGAATCTGAAAGCTAAAGGTTATAAAATTGCACTAATGGCAAAAAGTGTGGAAGGATTGCAATTAGACCATTGTGATTTTAGTTACAATTACAGACAACGCCTGAACAGCACCGGACAAAAAGAAGATGTATCTGACTGGATGAGTTATCATCAGAATGAAAAAGACCAATGGCTGCGTTATGGCGCTGCCATGTATCTCAGGAATTGTAATTCCGCGATCATAACTAATTGTACCGTTACCGGAGGACAAAATGCACTAATGATGATGGAGTGCGTTGGAGGCCTGATCTACTATAATAACTTTTCTTTTAATTCCGGGATTGGCATCGGGTTGTACCGGAGTAGTGGCAACCGCATCGTATCAAATAAGTTGAATTTTAATATCAGGGGTTACAGTGATGGAGTATACAGCCGCGGTCAGGACAGTGCAGGGATTCTGGTATATGAGCAAAGCAATGACAACCTGATCTACAACAATTCTGTAACGCACGGAGGCGATGGATTGTTTTTATGGGCAGGTCAAACAACGATGGATACAGGGAAGGGAGGCTGTAATGGGAACCGGATCATTGGAAATGACTTTTCTTTTGCGGCAGCCAATGGCATTGAAACTACGTTCAGTTCCAATTTGATCAAGGGTAACAGGATGTTTGAATGCGATTATGGCTTGTGGGGTGGATATAGTTATAATACAAAGATCATGGCCAACCAATTTCGTAATAACAGGGTAGGTGTGGCAATTGAACATGGCCAAAATAACAGCATAGAAGAAAATATATTTTACCAGGACCAAGAAGCGATTCAATTATGGGCGGGAAAGGAACAG
>JANLYU010000377.1:0-8688 GCA_031365785.1 Flavisolibacter sp.
TTTGAAGCCGGGGGCCATAATGGAAAAGAAGAGACCACTACTATGGTGTTAGTACCTGCCGTTGCTGCGTCTGTTGAAATACCTGTTATTGCAGCAGGGGGAATCGCTTCTGGTTCACAAATGATGGCAGCTATGGTACTCGGTGCTGAAGGCGTGCAAATGGGAACCAGGTTCGTGGCCAGTAAAGAAGCATCTTCCCACAAAAGTTTCAAGGATGCGGTGGTACATGCTGCAGAGGGAGAGACTCAACTGTCACTTAAAAAGCTGACACCGGTGCGAATGATGAAGAATCAATTTTTTTTAAAAGTGGAGGAGGCTGAAAGGAGAGGCGCGAGTGTTGAAGAGTTGCAACAATTGCTGGGAAGGGCCAGAGCAAAAATGGGCATGTTCGAAGGGAATCTGGAAGAGGGTGAGCTGGAAATTGGCCAGGTAAGTGCACTCATACAAAATATCCTTCCTGCAGATGAAATAATAAAAAATATCTGGAAAGAGTTTACTGATTGTTTGCAACATCCATTAAAAGAGCACTAATTTTAAAATACTTCTCCCGGTTGCTGTCCAATTCAAGGAACTGTAATGAAATTGAAATTTTTTTTGACGCTTGTTGTTACGCTGATCACTTTTTTCAGCAGGGCTCATCCATCCTTGCCCAGTAACGAAGAAGCCATCAAAAAAAATGACATTGCAGGTGCCGTTTTTCACGCTGATACCAAACAACCGCTGCTTCATGTCAGTGTCACGGCCTATTCGGAAAACCGGAAAGAAAAAGTGGTGGCCACGGATGCCAATGGGTATTATTCTTTCTGCGAATTAAAATCAGGTACGTATAAACTGGTATTCGAAAAAACGGGGTATAAAAAAGTTACCCGGGAGAAAGTGATGATCCATTCAGGCGAGGGATATCAGCTCAATATTGAAATGGATGAACAAGAAGGCTATCACCTGATGCCAGGTCTTATTTTTTCAGATTTCTGATCCTCAATAAAATTATTACTGCAGCTTTACTATGATTAGACCGGTAGGATTACTCATGTTTAATTTCGAAATTATTTTCATTTTTTTCTAAAGTAAAATCCTTGTAACCTTTCAGTAATTCACTGTATTTCTTCAACAGGTCTTTTGGTAGTGTGTTTCCATTGACCATCAGGTCACCGTCTTTATACTGGATCTTGTATTTTTCTTTCCTGTTGATCAGCCCATCCTTATCCAGTTGATCAATCAGACTTTTATATCCAGTTAGTTCTTTTTTGGCATGATCCATTGTTTCCTTTGCACCTGCCATTGACTTTTCCAGCTCAGGTCTTAATTTTTGAAGGTCCAGTTGCATCTTCTTGAGGTCTACTTCACGGATGCGGTTCACATCAGCTTTTATTTGATTCCATTCAATACCCGAAAGGGAAGCAGCCACCTCTGCCCTGATTTTTTCCATGTCTACTGATTTCATGGCCTTTTCAATTTGCATTTTTATTTTTTCAGGATCTATGTCAGCCATATTTTTTTGAATGTCAGCTTTCATTTTGTCCAGGTTTATATCCCTGATGGATCGCTGCACCTCCGACTGAATTTTTGCCTGGTCAACCTGCCGGAGCGCCTTTTCAACCTGTACTTTCATTTGATCACCATTCATTGTAGCTTCATTGATGGACTTCTTTATTTCCAGTTCTATTTTTTTCCAGTCCACTTCTTTCATGGCTTTGTCTACCTCTGATCGGCTGTTTTCAAGTTCCATCAAAGCGTCGTCTATGTCTTTTACTCTACGATCTCCATGGGGAATCGTATCGTTTCGAACGTCAATGGATCTGGAAGGCTTACCCTGCCAGCCACCAGTAACTATTACAGATAAAATGATCAGCAGCCCAAGGGGTAATTCTCTGGTAAAAAAAATCCTGTTCATAGCTTTGTTATTGAATGAAAAATTGATGGTTCAAATGTACGATTGATTTCGTAATTAAAATGGACAGTATCGGATAGCAGGAATTTTAACAGTAAAAACCTGGTGAGCGGTCATGAAACCGGACAGGCGAGAATTAGCATCCACGCCGTTGCTGCAATCCTGTCGTTCCACTCGAGAATAGGTTACTGGGTACACCTCGATGAGTGTGATACGCCGAATGCAACTTAATTTTTTCGGAATGCCCAGCGGATCATTTCTTTCCAGCTCGGTTTTTTTCCATACATCAAAATTCCTGTCCTGTAGATCTTAGAAGCGAACCAGGTAGTGAAAATAAAACCTACCACCAGCAGGGCCATGGAAAGTCCAAGTTGCCACCACGGCACGGTTCCCGGAACTCCAAAAGGAATGAGCGCCATCATTACAATAGGTGAACTGATAGGAATGATACTTGCCCAGAAGGCCACTTTTCCGGTGGGGTCGGCCATGGCTGTAGTCATCATGGCAATGGAAAATATCACGAGCATGGTTACCGGAAGGCTGAGGGATTGTGCCTCTCTCATGTCTTCATTGACGGCACTTCCTATGGCTGCATACAGCGAAGAATAAAAAAAGAACCCTCCGAGAAGATAAAAAGCGAAACAAACAATGATCAATGGAAGGTTGATGCTGGTAAAAAGATTCTGTACGCCACCTATCATGCCCGATACCATATTATGGCTACCACCAGAGGCTTTAGTAATATTATAGATAATAAAGATAAACGCAATCCACAACAGGAACTGGGTCAGTGCCACCATGCTGATTCCAATTATTTTTCCCAACATTAACTGGAATGGCCGGATAGAGGAAATAATCACTTCCGCGATGCGGTTGGTTTTTTCTTCCATTACGCCCATCATCACCTGTGAGCCATAAATGAGCAGGATAAAATAAATGAGAAATCCACAGGTATATCCAATTTTACTGGCCAAATCTGCGTCGGCATTTTTATCTTTTTGGTTTTCCTCTTTCAGTGAAATATTCTTATCGAGTATGGCTCTTTTTTGAGTATCAATTCCCAGCTTTTCAGATTTGATTTTGTTCCATACCGAATTGAGTTTGGCTTGGACCTGTGCTACTGAACCAGTGCCATGGGTGGCGCTGGTTTTCAGAGACAGAACACGGATGCCGTTTTCAAGGCTGGAAGAGGCGGGTATCACCACATATCCGTCAAAACCCATTTTGGAATAGTTCTTTTTTACACTATCCAGATCTGTAGTTACATATTCCAGGTAGGACGAACTGTCCTGCAAGTTGGAATTACTGATGTCAGCTTTATTGAAAAGCCCTGAAGAATCAATCAAGGCTACCCGTAGATTTTTCTGACTCTTGGCAGCGATGTAGCCAGTCCCAAAAATGAGCAGAACATATAACAATGGAAAAAGCAGCGTTGAAATAATAAAAGTTCTTTTTCTCACGCGGGTCAGGTATTCGCGTTTTATGATCAGTGCGGTTTTATTCATACCGGAGATTTAAGCAGTTAGGTTTTGAAATTGTCTGGAAGTAGGAGTGCCTTCTACCAGATGTATAAATATGTCGTTGAGGGTAGGCAGGATTTCCTGGAAGTAAATCACAGGCGCATCCATTTGTAAAAAGTAACGCAACACTTCATTCGGAGTTTTGCCTTCCTTAATTCTTACTACAAGAGAGTTGTCTTCCTGTTTCCTGATGATTTCAAAAGCATCATTAGGGGTCGTCACCGGCAGTGTTGAAAAGCCGATTCTGAACAAGTTTTCCTTGTATTGCTGTTTGATGTTACGGACCGTTCCATCCAGTATTTTTTGTCCCTTATTCACCAGTATGATATGGTCGCAGATCTCTTCCACCTGTTCCATCCTGTGTGTACTGAAAATAATCGTTGCCCCTTCTTTGGCCATTCTAAAAATTTCATCCTTGATCACATTACTGTTCACGGGGTCAAGGCCGCTGAAAGGTTCGTCAAGGATAATCAGCTTTGGATGGTGCAATACAGTAGTAACAAATTGAAGTTTTTGTTGCATGCCTTTCGAAAGGTCTTCTACTTTTTTATTCCACCAGCTTTCCATTTCCAGTTTTTCAAACCATTCTTTAAGCAATTTGGTTGCGGTGCTTTTGTCAAGGCCTTTCAACTGCGCGAGGTATAAAGTTTGTTCGCCGATTTTCATTTTCTTATAGAGGCCCCGTTCTTCTGGCATATAGCCGATTTTTTCCACATCTTTCAGCGGTTCAAATTTTTTCCCTTCAAAAAGTATATCGCCCTGGTCTGGATACAATATGCCAGTGATCATCCGCAACAGGGTAGTTTTGCCGGCACCGTTTGGTCCCAGCAAACCAAATATGGTTCCGGGCGCCACGGAAAAACTGATGTCATCTACGGCTTTTTGGGTGGCATAATATTTCCGAAGGCTTCTGGCTTCAAGTAAATTCATGAACAACTGATTTGGCCTTAAAAGTAAGAGCAAATCAGTTGCATTGTTAAAAATAGGACCAACAGGTATTTGAAAAGTACCAATTCATGTTTTAGACATATGAACGTGTAACAGCTGATATACTATCGGCAATCCTTTCACCATCCATGGCTGCGCTCACAATTCCTCCGGCATATCCGGCTCCTTCGCCGCAGGGGTAAAAATTTTTAATTTCAGGGTGTTGCAGGTCAAGGGCATTCCGCGGTATTCGAACAGGTGAAGACGTTCTGGATTCTGTTGCCACCACCACAGCTTCATTGGTATAATAGCCTTTCATTTTTTTTCCGAATTCTTTAAGCGCTACCTGAAGGGCCGAGTGCACGAAAGAAGGAAGCACCTGAGAAAGATCTGCAGAACCAATGCCAGGATGATAACTGCAGGAAGGGAGTGAAGCAGAAAGTTGATTGTTTGCAAAATCCACCAGGCGTTGCGCAGGCGCAACCAGGTTACCCCCACCTGCTTCAAATGCTTTCTGTTCTACTGATTGCTGAAAAAACATTCCGCTCAAAGGACCATCATGCTCAAAGGCATGAAGGTTTTCTTTTTCCACAGATACTACGATGCCGCTATTGGCAAAGGGATTATTTCTTTTGGAAGGCGACCAACCATTCAGGACAATTTCACCAGGATTGGTTGCGGCAGGGGCGATAATCCCTCCCGGGCACATACAAAATGAAAACACTCCTTTTCCATTGACCTGTTGTACCAGGCTATACGATGCCGGGGGTAGAAAGGGTCCCCTTGTATGGGCGTGATACTGGATCGAATCGATCAGGGGTTGCGGATGTTCAACCCTTACGCCGAGTGCAAATGATTTGGATTCAATGCGGATTTTTTTTTGATTCAGCAGGTGATAAATATCCCGTGCTGAATGACCTGTGGCCAGGATCACCGCATCTCCCTCCATTTCGTCACCATCTTCCGTGTGAACATATTTTATAACACCATTGTGCAGGTGGAAGTCGGTTACTTTTTTATGAAAATATACTTCACCGCCACAGTCGATGATTTTTTCACGGATACTAGTTATGATTTGAGGAAGCTTATTGGTCCCGATATGGGGATGTGCCTCGTAAAGAATCTTTGAGGGAGCACCAAATTGAACCAGCAGGCGGAGGATGCGATGAACATCACCGCGTTTTGTACTACGGGTATACAACTTCCCGTCACTGTAAGTACCAGCACCGCCTTCACCAAAGCAATAGTTACTTTCCGGGTTCATCTGGCCTTCCTTGCTGATTACTGCCAGGTCTCTTCTTCGGTCCCTTACGTTCTTTCCTCTTTCCAGTACAATGGGTTTGATGCCATGTTCCATCAGACGCAGTGCGGCAAACAAACCTGCAGGTCCGGATCCTATGACAATCACTTTTTTGGTGGCATTGCTTACGTTTTTCAAAATGGGAGGCATCCATTCCGAAGCATGGTAAGGTTCATTGATAAAAACCAGGAGGGTCATCTGAAAAAAAACATTCCTGCCACGCGCATCTAACGATTGCCTGATGATGTGGTACCCGGTTATTTCATGCAGGTCAACACTGCAGGCTGCGGCAATAAGATGATACAATTGTGAAGGATCAGCCGCTTCTGAAGGCATCACCTGAAGAAAAAGTTTTTTTTGCATGCCAGGTTTTTATCCTGAAAGTTGGCAGTGTAAAAATGCAATAAAAAGCCGGTCTGTCATCAGCAGACCGGCGTGAACTGTAATCGCTCCAATTACGGCAAGCAATGTGAGCACCCTATAGTAACAGCTTACGCTGATTACTTTTTAAAATTTTTGTATTCGTCCGCGGAATTTTCCAAAACTAATTTCTGGTATCAAATACTTTATATGGCGTTTTCAACTACAAAGTAATCAACTAATTGGAATTTCAAAAAAAAGGAAAGAATTATCTATACAAGGAAAACCATTATGTCGGAAAAAAAGTGTAACATTAAGAATAGAGAAAGTTCTTTTCAGGCCTTAGAATCAAAAATAATTTATTTTATTTCTGCAGTCAAATCAAGTAATATATTTTCTCCGGAATAAAAATTTTTTTTTCAGTCTCTTTTGTTGATATTCGTCCTTCTTTCTTAAAAAAATTTACTTATACACACCCTGTGAAAATCATTCTAAACTTATTTGTTTTCAAATTATAAACTGCGAGCGCTTACATGGACAAGAATGCCGAACTCATTTGGAACAATTGCTTATCGATCATAAAAGACATAGTGGAGTGGCAGCATTTCAAAACGTGGTTTGAGCCCATTAAGCCGGTTTCGCTCAAGGAAAATATTTTGATCATTCAGGTACCCAGCCAGTTTTTTTATGAGTACCTGGAAGAGCATTATGTCAACCTACTGGCGAAAACACTGAAAAGAGAGATGGGAAAAGACGCCCGCCTTGAATACAGGATCATGGTAGATGGAGGCAATACCTATAATAAGCCTGTAACGGTTGACATGGCAGGTCATTCCTACAAATCATTTACAAATAATGAAATGGATTTTCCTTTGATCATTAATACACCTGTTAAAAATCCATTCGTAATTCCGGGGTTGAAAAAAATGCATATCGACCCGCAGCTCAATCCCAATTATACCATTGACTCTTATATTGAAGGTGACTGTAACCGGGTCGCGCGCAGGGCTGGCAAAACAGTGGCGGAAAAACCGGGTGCCAATTCCTTTAATCCTTTGGTTATTTATGGAGGCGTAGGGCTTGGTAAAACCCATCTGGCCCAGGCCATTGGTAATGAAGTCAAACGCATGCAGCCCAACAAGGTGGTTCTGTATGTGAGTTCTGAAAAATTCATCAATCAGTTTGTAGACCATAGCCGAAATAATGCCATCAATGACTTCATTCATTTTTATCAGCTCATTGATGTACTGATCATTGACGACGTGCAGTTTTTCAACAGGGCGGAAAAATCACAGGATGCCTTCTTTGCTATTTTCAACCATCTCCATCAGTCGGGCAAGCAACTGGTACTCACCTCAGACAAATCACCCAAGGACCTTGAAGGCGTTCAGGAAAGATTGCTGAGCCGTTTCCGGTGGGGACTGAGTGCCGACATTCAGATGCCTGATTATGATACTAAAATTGAAATACTGGAAAGAAAGATGAAAAGCGATGGGTTGGAAATGCCCAAGGAAGTAGTGAAGTATATCGCCTATAATATCAATACCAATATCAGGGAACTCGAGGGAGCACTGATATCCTTACTGGCCCAGTCTTCACTCAACCGAAGGGAAATTGACCTTGACCTGGCCAAAAAAGTATTAAGAAATTTTGTCAAGACATCGAGCAAAGAAATTACGATCGATACCATTCAGAAAATGGTGTGTGAGTATTTTGATGTGCCATATGATAAGCTGTTGCAGAAAACCCGTAAACGGGAAATTGTGCAGGCCCGCCAGATCACCATGTTTTTAGCTAAAGCTTTTACCAAGAATTCGCTGAAAACAATTGGTGAACATTTTGGTGGAAGAGACCATACCACTGTTATTCATTCTTGCCAGACGGTGAAAGACCTGATGGATACGGATGGAGCATTCCGGGACAGCGTCATGGAACTGCAGCAAAAAGTTCAGTTAGCTGCCATGTAAGTTGATCAAATCAGGGTTCCCGGATTTGGATTTGAACGGTCCTGATCCGGGATTTTCTTTGGAAGTTTCATGGGTTAATCCCTATTTTTGCAGCCCTTGTAAATAAAGTAATTGGAAAAGGAAGGGTGAGGTGGATGAGTGGCTGAAATCAGTAGTTTGCTAAACTGCCGTACGGGTTAATCTGTACCGCGGGTTCGAATCCCGCCCTCACCGCTTTCACCCTCCGAAGCCTTGGCATAGGAGGGTTTCCTTTTTATATTAACTTCAATCTATGTTTTATGTATATATACTTTTATGTAATGACAATACCTATTATACTGGTTGCACACAAGATTTAAAAGAAAGATTTGAAAGACATAGTAAGGGGTATATTGATTCTACAAAAGAAAAACTTCCAGTAAAACTGGTTTATTATTGTGCATTTACTGATAAATACAAGGCTTTTGCATTTGAAAAATATCTGAAGTCTGGTTCAGGGATTGCATTTAGAAATAAACATCTTATTTAATGTTCCTCCTTCGCTAAAGCTTCGGAGGGTAAAAGCGGTGAGGGCGGGATTCGAACCCGCGGTACAGTTTAACCCGTACGGCAGTTTAGCAAACTACTGATTTCAGCCACTCATCCACCTCACCGTTGTACGTGGCTATCACCCCCTTTGCAAGGGGTGGCAAAAATAGGGAGATGACGGGAAAAATCATTGAAAAGGAAAACCAAATTTTAAAA
>JANLYU010000407.1:0-5649 GCA_031365785.1 Flavisolibacter sp.
TCAAAGATATGCTTCAAAAAAAGCTTTTCGTTTTCTGAAATGTTTTGTTGTTTCAATCCCTTCCAGTTTTGAACATCGCGCAAGGCCTTTTCATATGAGTACCTTTCCACACCTTCACTACCCCACGAGAAAGAGGGAATATATTTTGGCGTAAGTCCGGTTCCAAATACATGGCTGCAAACTCCTATGACGGTGCCGGTATTAATCGTGGTGTTGATAGCGGTTCTGGAATAGTCACCCATTAGCATTCCGCATTTAATGCCCACACCCACAGGTCCGCCCGGTGACCAGACTGAAATGGATGATGCCGTGTTCTTCATATTGGAATTGGTGGTGCCCGCACCCAGATTACACCATGATCCGATGACGGAATCCCCGACATATCCGTCGTGTGCCTTATTAGAGAAACTGAAAAAAATTGAATTTTTAATTTCTCCACCTACAATACAGCCAGGACCAATGGTTGTGGCCCCATAGAGCTTTGTGCCCATTTTCACAGTAGCTCCTTCACCAATACTTACAGGCCCCCTCAACAGGCTGCCTTCCATAACCAGTGCATTTTTCCCAATGAATACTGGTCCTTCTGCTGCATTGATGATGCAATGCTCCAGTGTTGCTCCTTTTTCAATGAAGATATTTTTCCCGCCCGTTACCAGAACATGGGCTGGAATTTTTTGCCTTTTCCTGGTCGATTTTAACCATTGAAAATCCTGTTCAATAGCTTTGGCATTAGTACGGAATAAATCCCACGGAAACTTGATTTCCATGACCTCGCCAGTGAATTCAACCACCTTTTTCACCTTTATCTTGTGAGGATCTTCAATTTCATTTTTCGAAATACAGTACACAATGGCTTCCTTGCCAGGTAGCGAAATGAACTGCCCGGCTTTTAATTTTTTTACCTGATTGATCAATTTTAAGTCTGGAAGTATATTTCCATGAATGAGGTATATGATGTCTTTACCAATGGTCCTGTCTAACTCCAATTTTCGATCAGGGTCATGAATAGGACCTTCTTCTTTATCAAATGACTTCATACCCAGGCCTAATTCCCATTTTTCACGGATGGTAAGAATACCGATCCTACAATCCTGAATCCTCCGGGTAAGGGTAAAAGGGTATAGCAATTCCGGCTGGCAAAATTCTTCAGTAAAAAGTATTTTCTTCATGGCGGTGGGGTCAAAAGTAAAAAACCCCGGACATAATCCGGGGTTCCTGTATTCAAAGAATCAGTTTTATTTTTTCTTCTCGTACTTACGTTTGAATTTATCAATTCTACCAGCAGTGTCTACCAGCATATTCTTGCCGGTGAAAAAGGGGTGCGACATATTGGAAATCTCAAGTTTCACAAGAGGATAATCATTTCCGTCTTCCCATTTCACAGATTCTTTTGTGGAAGCGGTAGAACGACTTAAAAAACTATATCCATTACTCATATCCTTGAACACAACGTAACGATAGTTGGAAGGATGAATATCTTTTTTCATAACTATTTTTTAAATACCGTCTTGGTATGGGGCGCAAAACTAAGGAAAACCGCTCAATTTTACTGATGCACTGGAAATTTTTTTGTTAAGTTTCCACAAATCTGGCCTTGACTGCCAGCTGCAATAATCCAGCTCCTAGCTTCTCATGTTTTCAAACTGAAGCGGAATTCCAAGATCCCAGTTTTTAGTGGCGGCGATGACTTCCTGTAGATCATCAATTTTTTTCCCTGTCACTCTTACGAGGTCATCATTAATTGACACTTGCACTTTCAACCCAGAATCTTTGATCTGTTTCACTATTTTTTTAGCGTCTTCCTGTTTGAGGCCATTTCTCACCTGCACTTCTTTTTTCCAGGTTTTCCCGCTTTGGGCTCCTTCCTTGGAGGTATCGAAAGCCTCAGGCGCAATACCCTGTTTATGGGCTCTGGAGATTAATACATCAACTAATTGCCTCATTTTCATATCATCATCAGTTTCCATACTCAGTTTGAAGTCTTTTTTATCAAGTTTGATCACTACATGGGAGTTTTTAAAATCGAAACGATTGGTAATTTCTTTTGTGGTCACATTTACCGCATTGTCAAGAGCCTGGGCATCTACTTTACTAACGATATCAAATGAAGGCATACAAAATATTTTGGAGGGTAAAGTTCAACATTATCCATTAAAGTTCAGTGCAAAAATTCTGGACTACCTGACAGAGGGCACGAACCACGTTGATTCACAAATTCCCTGCAGACTTCCCTCAAGTATAACTTATAGTATCTAATTTCCTATACCCACACGGTTTTGCTCTTCATTGGAACTACCGCTGGTGTGTTTTTTCTGATTACTTACATTTCCTTTGCTGAAACGGTAGGTAAAACCAAGGTTCACCACCCTTGAATCCCTTAACTCCTGGAAAGAAGCATCCACGTTTCCATAATTACTTCTTGCGTTTGTTTTTTGAGTCCGGAAAATATCGCGAATATTCAACCGGAGGGTAGCCTTGTTTTTCCAAAGTTGCTGGGTGATACCAGCGGCTACCATGCCCATAGGGCGGATCAGAATAACCCCTTCAATGCCGGAGCTTCGGTAAAACCCACTGACCTCTGCGGAAAACGTTTTGGAAATCTTGAATTGTTGGGAACCGTTCAAGGAAAGCGAAGACATGGAAAACGTGATAGGGGTGCTATCCACAATGCCGGAAAACTGGTTGTTATACAGATTTAAGTACAGATTACTGGTCCACCATTTATTGATGGTTTTGTTTACACTTACTGAAATTCCATACTGCCTGAGGCGTGCGATATTGGCTTGTTTTGCATACGCTTCCTGTCCCTTCTGCTCTATTACTCCCTGAATAATGTCTTTTGTAAGGCTGTAATTAACAGTGGTGGTGAGGAAGTTTTTATAAGAATGGCTGGCTTCCAGATTATGACTGAACTGGGGTCTTAATTCTGGATTGCCCTGCATGTATGTATACCGGTCGAGAAAACGGATGAAGGGATTCAGGTTTTCATAATTGGGCCGACGAATGCGTCTTCCGTAATTCAACCCAAAATTATTTTTTTCACTTTGTTTGTATTGAAAGTAAGCGGTAGGAAAAAGCTGCGTATACTTTTTTTCAAATTGGATACCTGTAGTTATCTGGTTTCCACGGGCTACTGTGTTTTCCATGCGCAATCCCAGCTGAGCGCTGATCTTTTTACTGACCTGGCCACTCCAGTTGATATAAGCGGCGTTGATGTTTTCTTTATAAATGAAATGATTACTGCGGTTGATATCATGGATCAATTGCCCGTACTGAATGCTGTCATAAATAGCATTGTTATCTGTTCTTACTATACTGCTCTTGATCCCTGCTTCCAGGCGGGCGCCTTTTTTTAAAGGCTGAATATAATCCACCTTGCCACTATAAATGTAGATCTGCTGAGGAAGCTGGCCCAATAGAGTATCTGGTTTTTGTATCGAATGTTCAGATGGATCAAAATAAGAATTAATCAAAGTCTGACTATTTATAGAAGTATAGATCACCTCGTCCAGATCTGCAGTCAGCTCTTTTCCTGTAGTATCAATTTGCTTTCGAAAATTGAGGTTCGTACTAAAATCCTTCCAGCTCTGGTCGTAGTCTACGGTGGCCCTGGTCTTACTTTCCAGAAAATGACCCGCATCAGAAATTAATGTCAGATTACGGTTTTTGAAGGTTGACGGATTGGAAAACCCAGTGACAACAATACCCACTGTGCTTTTTTTCGATGCAAAAAAATCCACTCCTATTTTTCCATTATAAGAATTCCCTTCATTAATCATGTTGGCTTCCTGGTCGAAATAATTTTCCAGTGCTTTGGTATTCTTGTTTCTTAAATTACGCTGGATAAAAAGAGTGTTGTAATTCTTCCAGTAGTTATGGCTTACATTGGTAAAAAAATTTATCTTACCTGCCTTATAATTCATATTCAGCGCTTCATTGAATTTGGGAAATTTACCCTGGCCATAACCCAGTGAAACTGATCCATTGTATCCTGCTTGTTTATTCTTTTTCGTTTTGATGTTGATCACACCTGCATTTCCAGCAGCATCATATTTAGCAGGAGGATTTGTCATGATTTCTATCTGTTCAAGCTGGCCCGCACTCATACTACGCAACAGGTTAGCCAGGTCAGTTCCGCTTAACTGGGTGGGCCGTCCATCCATCAGAACCATGACACCTTCTTTTCCTTTCAAACTGATATTCCCGTCTTTATCTACTGATATTCCCGGAGATTTTTCCAATACCTCCAGGGCGGTACCGCCTGCGCTGGTAATGGAGGCGTCCACATTAACAATGGTACGGTCTATCTTACGCTCTATCAGTGGCTTTAAAGAGCTTACAACAACTTCCTTCAATGCCTTGTCGGCAGGAACGAGTTGCAGAACACCCACATTTGCAGATAAATTGCCTTCAGAGATCGTAACTGGCGCACTATAAGATTTTGTGTGGCCTACTGAGGTAACCCTAACTAAATACTTACCATCCTTTACATTTTCAAAAACGAAATTACCAGATGGGTCGGTGATCGCTGCCTTTACCAGGCTGGAATCTTTTGCTTTCAGGAGAGATACGGTCGCGGCATCAATGATCTTTTGATTACCTCCGTCTTTGATACTTCCGGATACTTTGCCTCCGTTTTGGGCAGTGCTGGACATACTGATAGTGATAGCAGCCAGCAGGCTGAAAAATTTGTTCATGGCTATACTTTTTGTTTTAACCCGAATGGCTGTCGGGGTTCTTATTAAAATGTGCAGTTATATACTTTGATAACTACTTCACAAAAGTAGGTACTTTGTTAAACATAGTACATTGTTTTGTATTCAACGGTAATATTCAGGGATAATTGGTAAAAATCACTGGTAGAACGTGGTGAAGGGAGAAAAGTTACAATATGATGACGATAAGTTAGGAACTTACAGCTCTACGTTTCTTTGATACAAGTATCAATATTATCCCAGCTATGACCAGGGCAGCAGAGATGAGCTCTGCCTGGGTGGGGTGAAATCCGAAGATAGTATAGGTATTATTTACCCGGATCAGTTCCACAGCAAATCTTTCTAACCCATTTAATACCAGGTATAAACCAAACATTACGCCCGGTGTAGTGATGCGTTTTCTAATACTCCAGAGGACGAGAAACAGCAGCGTACACATAATGGTTTCATAGAACGGCGTGGGGAAGACCGGTTGGGGAAGGGCCCGGCAATGTTCCTCAGTACAGCCGGGGATCCTTACTCCATCCTTATTAACATTCATCGGATAGGTATAGGCTACCATCCATATTGGCAAAAAGGAGGGTGCTTTAAATGATTTGTGGGGAACCTCGGCTAGACTGGAATGCCTTCTATCGGTAACAGCTACGACACTATCCTGGCCAAAACTGCCTTTTTCAATTACTGAACCATTAATATGGTAAGTAGAATCCTTTTTTAATTGACGCTCAAAATCGCCGGGTTGGGCCAGGACCACTTTACCATTCTCATCGGCTATATAGGCGCTGTTGTAGATGCCCCAATCGCCATCTCCCGAAACCTGGCAACCAATACGGCCTACTGCATAGGCGATAAGTAAAGCCGGCCCGGCCGCATCCATCAAATGTATCAACCTGATGCCTTTTTTAGCCGCATACCAGCAAATGGCAATGGCCGC
>JANLYU010000417.1:0-11583 GCA_031365785.1 Flavisolibacter sp.
TGGGGTCATTTATATATCACTACCAGGTGTTCCAAATGAAATGAAAGGCCTGATGCAACAAAGCGTAATACCCGCATTGAAAATGAAATTGAAGCTTCCTTTAGTTTCACACAGAACCCTGCTGACTTCAGGGGTCGGAGAATCGACCCTTGCAGATACCATTGAGCAATTTGAATCCAGCCTGCCTTCACACATCAAGCTGGCTTACCTGCCTTCCTATGGCCTGGTGCGGCTACGGCTGACCGGAAGAGGGGGCAATGAAACCAATTTGGAACCGGAGCTTGATGAATTGTTTAATCAATTACAGGAACTGGTAAAAGTCTGGCTCGTGGCCAAAGAGGACATTTCCCTACCGGAAGCATTGAGCCGGCAGCTGAAAATCAAAAAAGGTACATTATCCACTGCAGAAAGCTGTACGGGCGGCTATATCGCACACCTGATCACCATGGGGCCGGGAGCCTCCACGGTTTTCAATGGAAGCGTGGTGGCCTATGCCAATGAGGCCAAAGAAAAATTGCTGGGTGTACAACATTCCACATTGACCAGATATGGTGCTGTGAGTGAAGAAACAGTTCGAGAAATGATACAGGGAGCACTTCAACAACTGCAAACAACCTATTGCATTGCCACTACAGGAATCATGGGACCCGATGGCGGTTCGGAGGAAAAACCCGCCGGCACGGTTTGGATTGCTGTTGGAAATAAAAATCATATCATAACAGAAAAGCATTTTTTCAGGTTCGACAGGGCAAGAAATATTGAACTCACAGCGAACAGCGCACTTACCATGTTGTACCGGTACCTTCAGGAAGAGGAAGAAGCCTATTAAAAAGGCATTGCTTATTTTTGGCGCACCTGAAAGAAGGGTAGTCATTGCATATGCAAGCAGCACCATACATATCCACCAATATTAAATCAGATTTGCTATATGGCAACAGTTGAACTGGTCATGCCTAAGATGGGCGAAAGCATCATGGAAGCCACAATATTGAAATGGCATAAACATCCAGGCGACACGGTAAAAATGGATGAAACGGTTCTGGATATAGCCACAGACAAAGTGGATACTGAGGTCCCTTCCACGGCTGCTGGTATTGTAGCAGAGGTTTTATTCCAGGTTAATGATGTGGTGCCAGTGGGCGCTGTCATTGCCCGTATCAATACTGTAGGAAGCCATCACCTGGAACAGCAGAACTGGAACCCGGGCAACTTGAATAACGGACCGGGTGAGAAAAAAGAAGAGGTGGTCAATTACCAGCAGGTACGCTCTGCCACTCCCGCTGCAGCCATTCATCAGGAAGGAAATCAAAAGCAGCCAGTATTTCCTATTGCTTCGCAACAAGAACAAAACAATCACAACAACCGGTTTTACTCTCCCCTGGTTCTCAACATCGCTTCTCAGGAAGGGATCAGTTTAAGTGAATTGGAGAAAATAAAAGGAACTGGAAACGATGGAAGGGTTTCCAAAAAAGATATCCTGGAATACATGCAACGCAAAAATGCAGGCGGTCTTTCAGGTGGTGATGGAAAAATTCATCAGGCAGAAGTACATACCCCATCGATGGAAAGTCCGGTGAGACAGGTAACCGATCAGCAACTCACCACCAGACATGCGCAGCTTACGCCATCGAATGAAAATGTGGAAATTATTGAAATGGACCGCATGAGAAAACTCATTGCCGACCACATGGTAAGGAGTAAGCATACCAGTCCTCATGTTACTTCTTTCACAGAAGCCGATGTAACCAATATGGTCATGTGGCGGGAACGTTCCAAAAAGGATTTTGAAAAAAGAGAAGGCACCAAAATTACTTTCACTCCACTTTTTATTGAAGCCATTGTACGGTGCATTAAAAAATTTCCGCTGATTAACAGTTCGGTGGAAGGGAATAATATCCTCCTCAAAAAAGATATCAATATCGGAATGGCTACCGCATTACCTGGTGGCAACCTGATTGTGCCGGTGATCCGCAATGCAGACCAACTCAATCTGGTGGGACTTTCCAAAAAAGTCAACTTCCTTGCAGATCAGGCAAGGAATAATAAGTTAAGACCAGACGATATTAGTGATGGCACTTTTACGGTTACCAACGTCGGAACTTTTGGAAGCCTGATGGGAACACCTATCATCAATCAGCCGCAGGTAGCTATTCTTGCAGTAGGCGCCATCAAAAAGCGTCCTGTGGTAGTGGAAACTCCCCACGGAGACAGTATTGCCATCCGGCATATGATGTACTTATCAATGAGTTATGATCATAGGATCATAGATGGAAGCCTGGGAGCAACTTTTTTGACCGCCGTGGCCAACGAGCTTGAAAATTTCAATGCTCAAAGGGAATCCTGAGGGACTTGAAGATTTTGAACAGGCCTGTTCCTTGTGAATACCTGATCATAAACCATAGTACTTCTTTTCAAGAGTAGTGGTATGCCCTCTACGTTTCACTATAAACAAATCTCCATAACGATCATCCGGCAAGTCGCCGTTCAATTGTCGTGAACCTGACAATTGATTCACAAGGTCATCTACCGTATTGGAATGACCGATAATCAAAACATGGCCCTTCCTGATCTGTTTTAAGCGGCTTGCAAATGTGGTATCATGCGCATCCTATAAGAGGATCCGTAAGTTCAACTCTTCCGCCAGGGGTAAAGCTGTGGACCGGGTTCGATTATAATTCGTGGAATAAATATAATTGAGGTGTTGACTGCGAAGGGAATCTTTTAGGGCTTCAGCTCTTTTTTTACCTTTTTCATAAAGGGGTATGTCGGTGGTTATTGAGGTAGCCATTGCTTTTTCCGTGTGGCGGATTATGAAATAAGTGGTAGATCGGCAGGAAATCAATAAAATACATAATAACAGCAGATCCATGGACGCATATGTCCTAAATTAACAATTTGTAGATAGCAGCTATATGATTTTAATTTTCTATTCCTTAAATTAGTAATATAAAATCTAACTATGAAACAATTATCTGAAACCTGGTTCGCCGAAGGGTACATTGATTTCGAGCTTAAAAAATATACCCTGCTTTCTTATTTGAAGCAAATCAATTCTTATTTCAATGAAAGCAAATTATACCCGCAACTGGCTGATCTGATCTTTCATTACAACAACCTGGTAGCCTTCAGGGAAAATAAAAAGTATTTACAGGAACATTTTCCAAAAAAACTAACCGGTGTACAAATCGAAAAGTTACAAGGTCTTTATGAACAGATGATTGAAGACAATGATCTGATGCAGGAACTGGAAGAAATCATCAACTACTCAGCCATGGAAATGAAGACTACTATTTCCAATGGTACAGAGATTTATGAATTTGTTGAAGAAAGCATGACGATCACCCCTATCGGCCTCATTCCTTTAGATAACCAGGAAGGTTATTTTTTTCTAAGCTCTGGAAATACTAAAACTACAAGGATATACCAGTACCGGCTTTCTATTTTTGAAAAACATGACGAAAAATTCAGGAGCATTAAAACTTCTTACCTCGACATGCTGAATAGAAGCCTCGTACATACTTATGAACAATTCAAATCAGACCTGATTAAAAACAGGAATGAGCTTCCCAACCCTGCTGTATACAGTATTGAAACCGGTCTCACCTTCCCTGTGGAGGAAACGCTTCTTCCCATAGCCAAGAGGTGCCTGGTGAAATATATGTCCGTTGCATAGTCCAATAAGAATGTTTGAATCATTCTGCCGGTGGCATTGCCAAAAATATATTTCACTATTCCGCTACCAGGGATTTCGATTTTACAATCGTGTGGGCCCTGATCAGCCTCCACATATGAATGATCACTGCTACGGTTATGAGGGCGAAGCCCGCATAGAACCATTTGCTGAATAAATGATTTTCGTGATAAATGATAAAGGCCAGTACGATCCCGTAAACCGGCTCTAGGGTAAGTGTCAGGTTCAAGGTAAAAGCGGAAATCTTTTTAAGCGCATGGAGGTATAAAAAAAATGTAAGTATCGTACAGACCCAGCTCAAAATGATCAGCCATACCCAATCCCAGGAGGCAGGAAGGCTCCAGGACACCGGGAAAAAATATTCAAATGCCGGGAGCATCAGGGTTAAACCTATAAAACCCCCGGATAATTGGTAAATCGTGATCGATTCCGGCGGATATCTATCAATAATTTTTTTATTGAGCACCGAAACAACTACGGTGAATAATGCAGAGAGCAGTCCAATGGCAATTCCCATTGAAAATTGAAGGTGTGTCTGGTAAATAATGAATATGCCGGCAATAGCAAACAGGCCCAGGAAGATCTCTACAGGATCAAATTTTTTTTTGAGTATCAGAGGTTCTATCAAAGATGCAATCAGCGCCGTTGTTGACAGACAGGTCAGGGCAATGGTGACATTGGCCAGTTTGATGCTGGCATAAAAACAGATCCAATGCAGTGCTAAAATAGTTCCAATGAAAGAAATAATAAGGATGTGTTTTAGGGGGATCCGTTTTGCTCTTCCCTGAATCAGGTATAAAATCCATAAGGAACCTATGGTGATCAGAAGCCTCCACCACACCAGCATGGTAAAATCCAGCGTGATAGTTCTTCCTAAAACACCTGTAAAACCCCACAGGAAAACAGCAGCATGCAGTTGGATCAGGGCTTTCTTCATATAGATAAAGAAACATGAATTATTTGAGAGTGCGGGATCGGGAACCGTGTTGCATTAGTTTCACTTGATGCAGAAATAATATGAAAGTATATTTATAGCCATGGAACCAGTGATCAGCATCAGACATCTATATAAAAGTTATGGCGACAGGCAGGTGCTCAAAGACATCAACCTGGAAGTTTTTCCAGGCCAGGTAATAGGTTACATTGGCCCTAATGGTGCCGGTAAAAGTACCACCGTGAAGATTCTTTGCGGACTGTTAACAGACTATGAAGGAGAAGTCCTGATCAAAGGAAACGATGTAAAAAAAAATACCATTGAAGTCAAGAAGCTGATTGGGTATGTTCCTGAACTGGCAGAACTATACGATGTACTGTCACCCATGGAATACCTGGGCTTTTCGGGATCACTGTATGGATTGGATGAACAAGTATGTCATGACAGGATTATCCGTATGATGGGGGCATTTGGTTTATCAGCGAATATTGACCAGAGAATGGATAGTTTCAGCAAAGGAATGCGACAAAAGGTTCTTCTGGCTTCCGGCCTGTTGCATAATCCCGACATCATTATACTGGATGAACCATTGAGTGGTCTGGATGCCAATAGTGTCATCATCATTAAAGATCTGATCAGCAGACTGGCTAAAGATGGGAAAACCATTTTTTACTGCAGCCATATGATGGATGTGGTAGAAAAAGTAAGCCACAGGATTGTGCTTATTGATGACGGACGGGTCATTGCTGACGGCAGTTTTGAAGAACTGAAACAGCAGCAGGGCAATAAGAGCCTGGAACAGATATTTTCTTCCCTTACTTCGAACAGCGATTACTCGGAAAGTGCAGATGAACTGGTAAAGGCTATGGAAAATTAATAAGATGGTTAACAGATTTTTTTTAAAACTGGCGCTTCTTCCTTCCGGGATATATAGAAGAATGGGGGTGAATCCTAAACAGCTAAGGGCTATCCTTCATACCAAACTTATTATAGATGACCGGAGGCCTGGCACCCTTCAGCAGACAAGAAATAGAAAAAAACCCGACAAGCCGGTAACCCGTGGTACTATAGCACTCATGTTCCTGAGTACACTCATGGGTTTTCTGTACCTGTTATCTTTCATGGTAGGAAGTGATCCGGTTACCCACCTTACTATTTTTTTTTCCTTTTTCTTTTTCATGCTTTCGGCTACACTGATTTCGGATTTCACTTCGGTGCTGATTGATGTTCGCGATAATTATATCATTCTTCCGAAACCGGTGAACGACAGAACTTTCATGGTGGCCAGACTGCTGCATATTTTTATACATATCTGCAAGATGGTAGTGCCCATGTCCCTTCCGGGCTTCGTAAAAATGTTGGTTTCTTATGGGATGGCTGGTGGACTGATCTTTTTCGTTATGGTATTTTTTGTAACACTATTTTCCATTTTCTTTATCAATGCGGTTTACATCATCATTCTAAGAATTACCACTCCCCAGAGATTTCAATCTATTATCAGTTATGTACAGATCATTTTCGCCATTCTTGTATATGCCAGTTACCAGCTGTTGCCCAGGTTGATCAGCCGCTACCAGTTACAGGACCTGGATATCAGCGCTATCCAGGGCATGGCAGCATATCCCATGTACTGGCTGGCCAACACGTGGCAGGTGTTGTATACTTTGGGTGGAACCAATACACAGCTTTTTATGGCAGGCGCTGGACTTCTGCTTCCCTTTTTAAGCATATACATCGTGGTAAAATACCTGGCTCCTACCTTTAATAATAAACTGGCGATGATCAATAGTTCCGCCTCTGCAGGCGCTACCCGGGAAGGCCAGGTGGAGAACACGAAAAAGAAATTTTCCTATTCTACTCATCTCAGCAGGATGTTCACCCAGGGACCTATTGAAAAAATGGGTTTTCTGTTTACCTGGAAGATGACGTCGCGCAGCCGTGATTTTAAAATGAAAGTGTATCCTTCCATTGGTTATTTGCTCGTTTATGTGGTGATCATGTTCATGAACAACCGGCACCTGACCCTCGATGACATTGCAGCACAGCAAAATGAAGGAAAAATTATTGTCATTTCGGCTCTTTATTTCACCAGCCTGCTGCTGACCATGGCCATCAACCAGATCGTATACTCAGAAAAATACAAAGCGTCGTGGATCTATTATGTAACTCCGATTTCAAAGCCTGGTGAGGTAATCATGGGGGCTGCAAAAGCTGCCATATTGAAATTTTACATACCCATGGTGGTGTTTATTACTTTGACCGGGATTATCCTGGTGGGCCCGCAGATCCTCCCCAATATCTTTTTAGGATTGTTCAATGAACTTCTTATAGCCACTTCACTGGTATTTGCTTCCCATAAAATGTTTCCTTTCTCCAAACAACAGAATAATAATGTAAAAGGTGGTTCTTTTCTTCGCGGGATGTCTGTACTTATTTTTTCAGCGATTATTGCGGTAGGACATTTCCTGATTTATGAAATCACAGCTGCAGTCATTTTGTGCGCGATACTTTCTATGATTGCAACCTGGATGATGATGGGTAGCATCAAGGGTATATCCTGGTCATCCGTGAAAAGTAGTTATTCAGAAGTAACATGAAATTTGATTGTCGCGTGCGAAAGAACGTAATACAGGAGTCGAAACATCTTGGAGAATTTCACTTGAGAAAATAATGAATGATCAGTCTAGCGGTGATGACTGCTCCTTATTCCGCCACAGAAGTATTTAATTTACTTTTCACCCTTCGCCTGTAGTTGGTAAAAAAGCTGTACCATTTTAGTTTCAACACCCCCAGAATTCCTTCTTTTACAATTCCACGGTTCATTTTTGATTCGCCAAATTTTCGGTCTTCAAAATGAATCGGCACTTCAACGAGCCTGAATCCAAGTTTCCAGGCAGCGAATTTCATTTCAATCTGAAATGCATATCCCACAAAATGAATTTCATCGAGGTTGATGGTTTCTAGCACCTCTCTCTTATAACACATAAATCCTGCGGTTTGGTCTGCTATGGGCATCCAAAGTAGCATTCTTGTATAAAGCGATCCGCCCTTTGACAGGGCGATACGGTTTTTCGGCCAGTGCTTTACGCCTCCTCCTTTTACATAGCGCGATCCGATAGAAAGATCTGCACCTTCATAGCGGCAAGCGTGATAAAGTCTGGAAAGGTCTGCAGGGTGGTGAGAAAAATCAGCATCCATTTCAAAGATGAAGCGGTAGCCCCGCTTCATGGCCCATTTAAATCCATGAATATAAGCAGTACCCAGACCTTGCTTTCCTGGTCTTTCCTCTAAAAAAACCGTGTTGTCATAACCTGGTTGAAGAGACCTGACCAATGCTGCAGTACCATCTGGTGAACCGTCGTCAACGACCAGTATGTGAAAGTCGTCATGCAATTGATAAATTGCTTCGAGGATAATACCAATATTCTCCTTTTCATTATAGGTCGGTATGATTACCAGTTTTTCCACTGCTTGCTAGAATTTTTTCAGCATGATACGGGTGTACATTTCTGTGAGCTTCTGTTTGGTGTTCATGGGAAACTCCCCTTTCATCATCCAGTCATAATATTGGGGTTCGGCTTTCAGCACGTCTGCGACAGGCCTGCCTTTGTGTTTACCGAAATTAAATACCTCCACACCTTTTTCGTCCATGATAAATCTTCGGGCAAAATCTATGATGGAATCTTCACCAATATGTTTCAGGATGGTATCTATATTATTACCCAACTGAGGATAGCGTTCCAGTTGAGCCTCCAGGATTTCCGCAGTAGCCGAGGCATCCACTTCGGCGCTGTGTGCTTTTTCCAAAGATTTGCTGCAATAAAATTTATAAGCGGCGGATAAGGTTCTCTGTTCCATCTGGTGAAAAATCTTTTGAACATCGATCACCTTTCTGTTCTTCATATCAAATTCTACCTCAGCCCGTAAAAATTCTTCCATCAGCATGGGTATATCCAACCGATAAGCATTATAACAAGACAGGTCACAACCATCCAGGAATTGCTTGATCTCCTGGGCCACCTGTTTGAATACTGGAGCGTCCTTCACCATTTCATTGTTAATACCATGCATGTCAATGCAAACCTGTGGTATCGGTATCTGGGGATTAATGAGCTTTCTTTTGACGGAACGGTTGCCATCAGGAAAAGATTTTACAATTGCAATTTCTACGATCCGGTCGGTAGAAACATTAGCGCCGGTAGCTTCTATATCTAGGAAAGCAAGAGGTTTTTTTAACTGTAACATTTCAGCAATACTTAAAAGCTATAAAGATAAGTGAAGTGGCTTTGTGACTCTAAATTAATCCGCTTCAGGGAGTATTTTTTTGGCGAAAGATTCTGCATCGAAACCATCATAATTACCGGAGCTCATAAAAACAACAACGGTTTGGTCATAATTGTTTTGATGCAGCCATTTATCCAGATCATCCCTTTCATTGAATACTAAAAGGTGTTCCTTATCGAAACCTTTTTCTACCGCGTCTTTTGAAAGTTCCGGCAATCTTTTCAATTGCAGCGCATGTTGGCTGTAAAAAACTGCAGCATCATCTGCGTGCTCCATAGCTCCTGCATACTCCTTCATAAACGCTTCGCTAAGGCTGCTGTAGGTATGCAGTTCTAATACGGCTATTAATTTTCTGGAAGGAAACTGGTTCTTCAGAGCGGCAATGGTTGCTTTCACTTTCGAAGGCGCGTGTGCGAAATCTCTGTAAAAAACAGTTGAAGAGTTTTTAGCCAGGGTTTCCAATCTTTTGGAAGCGCCTGCAAAGGCACTGATGGCGGAGGTAAATTCCTTTGCGGTGATATTCAAAAGGCTGCAAACCAGCCAACCTGCATGCAGGTTCAATAAGTTGTGGTCACCAAATACCAGCAGTGCAGTATCATGTCCTTCCAAACTCACATGAGTAACTCCCTCCTTGATGGTGTGAGTAGGTATACCATATGCATGGTAATGGATATCATTTCTTTTATTCTCATGAACCAGTTTTCTCAATTCTGCATCAGTATCATTATAAATAAGATGCCCTCCCTTTTCCATCTTGTTGATGAAAATCCTGAACTGGTCGAGGTAATTTTCAAAAGTTGGAAAAACATTGATGTGGTCCCATGCAATTCCGGTTAGAACGGCAATGTGAGGAAATAAAAAATGAAATTTTGGCCTTTTTTCAATGGCACTCGCCGGATACTCGTCACCTTCACATACGATCACAGGCGCATCGGTAATTTGAACCGACTGATCAAATCCACTCAGGCGGGCTCCTACCAGGAAATCAAATTTTTTTCCCACAGATTTCAATACCTGCATGATCATGGCGGTGGTGGTGGTTTTTCCATGACTTCCTCCCACCACGATCCTGGTTTTATGGAGACTTTCCTGATAAATGTATTCAGGGAAAGAATAAATAGGGAGTTGGAGCGCTTTGGCCCTTATTAATTCGGGATTATCTTCCTTGGCGTGCATCCCCAGGATTACCGCATCAAATGAACTGTCAATCTGGCCAGGTTCCCATCCAATTGACTGAGGCAGAATGCCTTCTCTCTTCAAATTCCCAACTGCCGGTTCGAAGATTTCATCATCACTGCCTGAAATTTCATATCCTTTGCGCTTCAAAGCAATAGCCAGTTGATGCATCACACTCCCGCCTATTGAAATAAAATGAATTTTCATATTATATTTGCATAATACCGGCAATATTAAGCCGTTTTAATCCAAAACTATTCATTATGAAAAACAGATCTTTTATCTTTACTTTATTGATTATGACCACTTTGGTCTTCGCTTCCTGTGCCAGTTCAAGAACCGGTTACAAGGGCATACAACGAAAAGGCTATGGCTGTCCGGCCAATGCCAGCATCCAAAACCAATTGATTGAAAAGAATAAGATTTAATTTAAAACATCTTGTGTCGTATGCATTGGATTCACCTGACCGAAGAGGAGCAGCTCCATCAAATTATCAGTAAATCTCAAATAAAACCGCAGGTAATCTTTAAACACAGCACCCGCTGTTCCATCAGTGCTGTGGCCCTGCAGCATTTACAAAAAACTGAACAACCTTCAGATGTAGACTTTTACTTCCTTGACCTTCTGGCCAACAGGAACCTGTCTTTAAAAGTGGCTGATGTTTTTAAAGTACACCATGAATCCCCTCAGGTTCTTGTTATTAAAGATGGTGCATGCATTTATGACGAAAGTCATATGAGTATTTCCATGTCTGAAATTATTGATCAAGTCCATGCTGCCTAAATTTAGCAGGCACTCAGATTTTCTTACAAAATTATTTGGGACGGTCTTTTGATTAGGCTATGCACCTGCACCCTAGGCGTTTCTTCCAACCCATCCCATTTCAATTTCATTCCCTAGCTTTGCACCCTTAATGAATAAAATATGGTAAGGAATGCAACTGCCGTTTGGAACGGCTCTGGAAAAGAAGGTAATGGACAGTTAACTACAGGCAGCTCAGTATTGAAAGAAGCGCAGTATAGTTATAAAACCCGTTTTGAGAATGGTATCGGCACCAACCCGGAAGAATTAATAGCAGCAGCCCATGCAGGATGCTTTACAATGAAACTGAGTTTTGTGTTGGGAGAGGCAGGCGTCACACCTGAAAAATTGGAAACTAAATGCGAAATTACTTTTGAAAATGGAGCAGTAACAAAATCTCACCTGACCGTTAAAGCAAAAGTTCCGGGCATTACCAATGAAAAGTTCAATGCTGCGGTGAAAGATGCGGAACAAAATTGCCCGATCTCAAAATTGTTGAAAACGGAAATTTCCTCAGAAGGACATTTAGAATAATTGGAGCCTATTTGTAATTGAAATTTTCCCGTTTACATATTACATGGGTTGGGATAGTTGTGTCCTGAACCAATTTGCTAAGTTCTTTTTTAAAGGTCTGAAATAGGCTGGTATCTTGGTACCAGCATTTTCATGATGAACCATGCCAGCAGATAAGCAACA
>JANLYU010000477.1:0-11491 GCA_031365785.1 Flavisolibacter sp.
GTGGCTTTGGCGGCGGCGGTTTTGGTGGTGGCAGCGGCGGCGGATTTGGTGGCTTTGGTGGCGGTGGTTTTGGAGGCGGCGGTGCGGGAGGAAAGTGGTAATGCAAACGAAAGAGTTCATGCCTGTCTACCCGTCAATGCATCCTATTCATCCTAGTGTACAACTGCAATTTCTATCTTTATATGCATCCCTATATCATAGAAATCAGCCGCATTGAAGAATTACAAATATTAAAAGACAGCCAGGAACTGGAAAATATTTTCACTAAAGCAAAATCAGCCATTGTTAATGGTGAGATAGTGGAGCTGGTTAGAAAAATGAGAACCGCCTCTGTCCAGAAGTATGATGAAATTTCTACGCTGGAAGAATTGGCTCACTATAAAAAAAATGTCTTCAAATATATATAAGGGCTGACCAGTTGAAACAATTAAATCAACTGAACACTTCGCTCCACAAAGGCAGTCAGGTCACTTCCTTTCAGCATTCCCTGAGATAATAAGGCGAGATCGAAAGCTTGTTTGGCTAATGTGGTTTGTTGAGAACCTTCGGCCTGTAAAATTTTGGCGGTTAAAGAATGATTTCCATTGATCGCTACTTTATAAGTGTCGGGCATGGAACCATAAATATTCGTTCCTCCTCCTCCTGTTCTGGCCATATCCTTCATCCTTCTCATCCATTCTTCCATGGTGATTGTAACCGGGAGTTCTTCAGCCGGTAAACTTTCCACTTCCACCTTCATGTTGGAATTGTTGATGGCGGCCTCGAAAATCTCTTTCAGTTTTTTCGTTTCATCTTCTGTGAGCTGGTGCTTGATTCCTTCTTCCTTCTGAATCAATTTTTCCAATACATCAGCATCAACTCTTTTGAAAGATATTTTTTCAAGTTTCATTTCGAGGTGCTGTAAAAAATGATTGTCTATCGGCGAATTCATCACCAGAACGTCATAACCTCTTTTTTGAGCCGATTGTATATAGGCATCCTGCCGCTCTGCATCCATGGTGTACAGGTAAACAGTAGTGCCATTTTTATCTGTCTGAAAATCTTTCACTTTTGCCTGATACTCTTCCAGGGTAAAATGTTCCTGTTTGGTATTGGTTAAAAGAACGAAATCCTTTGCTTTTTCATAAAACTTTTCTTCGCTGATGGCCCCATATTTTACAAAAAGACCGATGTCGCTCCATTTCTCTTCATAGGACTTCCTGTCTTTACGAAACAACTCATGAAGTTTATCAGCCACCTTTCGGGTGATATAGCTATTGATCTTTTTTACGTTGCTGTCGGCTTGTAAAAAGGAGCGGCTCACATTGAGTGGAATATCCGGTGAATCAATCACTCCATGCAACAACATCAAAAATTCCGGTACGATGTCCCTGACTTCATCTGTGATAAAAACCTGCCTGGAGAACAATTTGATTTTGTTGCGCTGGATCTCAAAATCATTTTTTAGTTTAGGAAAATAAAGCACACCCGTTAGATTGAATGGATAATCCACGTTGAGATGGATCCAAAACAAAGGCGCTTCGGAGAAAGGGTAAAGTTGCCGGTAAAAATTAAGATAATCCTCGTCCTGTAGATCGGCAGGCTGCTTGGTCCAGATAGGGTTGGTGTCGTTAATGATGTTAGGAACATCAATGGTGCTGTATTTTGGTTCTTTTGGATCTTCTATATCATCAACTGCGCCCGCTTTGTCTTCAACTGTTTCCTTTCTGGTGCCAAACTGGATGGGAACAGGAAGAAATTTGGCATATTTATCCAGGATCTGCTGGATCTTTGGAGCTTGTAAAAATTCCTCACTTTCCTGGTTAATGTATAGAATGATATCAGTACCCCTCGATGTTTTATTGCCTTCGGTAATTTCAAATTCGGTACTTCCATCGCAAATCCAGCGGGCAGATTCCGCTCCTTCCAGATAGGAAAGCGTTTGTATCTCCACTTTATCGGCTACCATAAAGGAGGAATAGAATCCAAGGCCGAAACGGCCAATAATCTCATTGGCATCACTAGCTTCTTTAAATTTTTCCATGAATTCAGTAGCTCCTGAAAAAGCAATCTGATTAATATATTTTTTAATCTCATCAGCCGTCATGCCGAGACCTTTATCAGAAATGGTGATGGTCTTAACAGTTTCATCCACTGCTATCTGAATAGAAAGGTCGCCCAGTTCCTGGTTGTATTGTCCAAGGGCTGATAGTCGTTTGATCTTTTGTGTGGCATCAACGGCATTGCTGACCAACTCCCGTAAAAAGATCTCATTATCGGAGTATAAGAACTTCTTAATAATGGGAAAAATATTTTCTGTATGAATGGATATGCTTCCTTTTTCCTGTACCATGAATTATAATTTAAATGTAACTGCGTTGGCTGCATGAGCCGTAATGACTACCTAACTAGCAATGCCCATTCCAATTTGAAAAAATTGACAGATTGACAGCAGAAGTTAGGTACTGTTCAAACAGGATCCTGAGTGATAATGGGAAAAATGCCTAATTGATAAGGTATTATCTCACCTGGCTGGGTATTTCACAATAGCTCATTAGCTTGTGAGCGATGAGCTGCATTTCGGAAAATGTACTTGGCTTGGTGTAGAAATCCACGTTGAAGTCGTTGAAATAGGCTTTTTCCCTGGGATGGCTGGCAGTGGAAAAAATAACAATGGGAATATGGGTGAGTAACCTGTCTTTTTTGATTTCCAGCAATGTTTCCTTGCCTCCCATGACCGGCATGTTTACATCCAGTACAATCAGGCAGGGAAGCAATTTCTTTTCTTTGGCCACGTGCAGGTATTCCATGGCTTTAAGCCCACTTCGGGCTTCTTCAATGATTACAGTAGGGTGTATATTTCTCATGCTTTCGCCATAGAATTCAAGATCATCAGGATCATCATCAACGAATAAAATGATATTGTTTATGGGTTGCATGTTGCCACCAATGAAGCAAATAGTGAGCCTTTTTTCCTGAAAAGGTTAAGAAACAGTTTAAAATTTATCCGGATAACTTTACAGCTTTACTGAATATGATCAAGCAGGTTTTATCTTATCAGATCGCGGATAGTATTGATATTAAGTTATTCAAAACAGCTTTTAAAACCGAATGGCACCATAGTGATTCAGATGAGTTGTTCTATAAAATGACCGAAGACCGTTTTATTTATGTTTTCAAATATGGTGTGGTTTGTTTTTTAAATTATGATTCAGTTGGAATTTCATCTTTTTTGCAGCTGATCAGGCCCTATTGCAGAAATTTTTTCGAAACAGGTCTTAGTGAGGAGTTTATGATCGAAACCGGTGCAAAAGAAAATAAGATCGGCTACAACAAGATAGAAATTTCTTCCTCTGATATCGACATCGTACGCCTGATCATGCTCAACGTGTCTCAATCAGTTTCACTGGATTATTACCTGGAGCTCACCAACAAATTGCTGGAAGAAACCAACTACTATACCCAGATGCTTGAAATTAAAAAGCAAGCTGGATATTTCAGGAAAAAATCTAAAGAAGTATATAGGTAAAACACTGAACCTTAAAAACAGGATTGCAGAAAACCTATATATTTTTGATTCACCGCCTGAGACGTGGGAAGACGAACAACTGAATAAAATCGATGTTGGCCTCAAGAAGACTTTTGATCTTCAGGAAAGGTTCAGGAATATTTCCGAGGGATTACAGATCATAAAAGACAATCTCGAATTGTTCAAAGACATTTTACAGTACCGCAATAGCAACATGCTGGAATGGATCATTATCATCCTGATTGCTGTGGAAGTGCTGAATCTGTTGCTGGATAAATTATTTAAATAACCTGGCTTTGATTCATCCCATTTCCATCCAGGGAATTAATTCACCGAACAATCAACCGCTGCACCCAATTCTCGGATCAATTCAGCATCTTCAAATGCTGAACGCCACCCCGCTTCTGTTTTATACATTTTAATATAATCCGGTGGTTTAGAATCACCGGTATAGGCCCTGAGCCTGGCATTAAAAGTTATTTCGTCTACACGGTCAATGTGATAGGTGGCCATGAGTCCTTTCTGAAACAGCGCGATTTTGATTTGCATTTGATTAGTGTATTTATGGGATTGGATCGGGGGATAAAATTATTCAGTTGAAATTATCTGTCAAGTGAATATCGGCAGACCTCGCTTGAAAGCAGCCGGATCAAGAGAATTTCCGGTCTATTTATTCCTGTGGCTTGCTGCTGGATGAAATTTATACCATTCAGATCAGCAATTAGGAGAGGCAATTCAACAGTATTACTGTTTGACTATTTTCTGGGAAAAGTTTTGTTGTCGAGTAGATACCTTAAGCTGATACACTCCTGAAGCAAACCTGGTAAGGTCAACCGGAGTTGAAACAGCATTTCCTTTCATTTCTAAACTATTTATCTGAAAAGTCCTGCCTGAAACATCAACCAGTTCAATAGTAAGAAGGCCAGACAGGCCGGAAGGGAGCTGCACTTGAATCATTGATGTGGCTGGATTGGGGAAGACATGCAAAAGCTGAGTTTCATTATTCCTTAGCGCTATTACTTTGCTGTAACTAAAAGATCCGCTCCTATCAAGCAATTGTAGTCGGTAATAACTGATGGGTGAAAATGGGATAGGATCTTTAGCCACGTAATGTTTAGTACCTGACCGGCTATTTTGTGCGGCAACCTGCTGTATAGTTTGAAAATTTTGTCCATCTCCGCTTTTTTCAACCCTATATCCTATGAGTTGGTCTTCATTTTCTGTTTGCCATTGCAGTAGCACGGCTGTTCCATCCTTCTGCGCAGTAAAATCCAACATCTTCACCGGTAAAGGTGTGGCGTCATTAATGAAAGAAGCTAGGGCAAAGGTTCCGGGTACACCACTGGGTGAGTTATTGCTGATCCCTGCTATATAGATATTTAAACCCGACAACTTTACAGAATAGGCAATATCATCATAAATCCCCACAGGTGTGGTAGCAATTCCATCTGTTCCAAAAGAATGATCTAAAATGCCATTCGGTAAATAGCGAAGCAGTAAAAAATCCTTGTAACCTTCACTGGTGGTATGACCCGCCACAATAATTTTTCCATCATTCTGCACGGCTACCCCGATACCGTCATCATTAGTGTTGGCTACGTCGGTTATCATCTGACCGTTAACACCGAAGGTTGGATCCAGCTGTCCGGAAGTTGTATACCTCACCAGCGCGACATCTATCCGATAAGGAAGTACATTATAAGTATGTCCTGTAAAAAGGATCTTCTCGTCATTTTGAAGGGCGATATCAAATCCGAAAGATTCTGTTTCACCTACTGCCGTGATCACTTTTCCATCAGAACCAAAAGTGGCATCTAAAGTTCCCTGGGCTGTAATCCTTATTACAGCCATATTATTATTAGTACCATTGAAGGCAGTTCCTGCCAGTAAAATCTTCCCATCATGTTGCACTTGCACGGATTGGGCAAAATCATTACCAGGTCCCACGCCACTAACCACCTTACCGCCGCCAAAGGAAGGGTCTATTGACCCGTTGATATTGTAACGCACCAGCGCAAAATCATAATCATAGCCATTAAAGGTTCTCCCGCCTGCAACGATCTTTCCATCTGCCTGTATGGCGATATCATAAATCTCATCAGAATAATTAGCGAAGTCAGTGGTAACAATACCGCCCATTCCAAAAGACGCATCCAGGGAGCCGTTTGATAGATACCGTGCCAATGCAAAGTCCTGGGATGAACCTGTTTCTGCATATCCGGCCACCACAATTTTTCCATCCTTCTGCAAGGCTATGGAATGGGCCCAGCTTCCTGAGTGAATCAAAGTGGTCACCTTTCCATTAATTCCAAAATCCGCGTCAAGGGCTCCATTACTTAAATAGCGTGCTAATGCAAAATGAGCTATTCCACCCGAATAGGCTAATCCTGCAGCAACAACTTTACCATCAGGCTGAACAATAAGATCTTCGGCCTGAGCCCCGGAAGGATCAAAAGTGGTTCTTACAGTACCGCCATTAAAATTTGGGTTAAGGCGTCCTGCCTGGCCATAAATGAATGAAAATGAAAATAATAAAATTGCCAGCGTAAAAATTCTATTCATATAAAATGTTTATAAAAGCCGGCAATTGTTTAGTTGAAGGTGTCTTATAGGTACACATCTAAATGTAGGCCAAATTTCAGATTAAATAAAAAGAAAATGTGTTTACTGCCTAACTAAAGCTCATTCGAAATTATATCTACAAATTGTTGATATGGGAAAATTTGGGGAACTTGAATTCACCAAAACTTATAGATATGAAACAGCTCTTCTTCACTATCCTGGTGATGACCTCTTTAAATAGCAGGAGTCAGATTTTTGGAAAAGTCTATGAGGCAGATAGCCTGAAAGAAATTGTGGCTACTCATAAAACTGTTGCAGTCATTCCTTTTACTTATAAGATCTCTTTAAAGAAAATGCCCCGGGGCATGACCTCTGATGACCTTAAAATTCAGGAAGAAAAAGGTTCTCTTTCAGCACAGTCCAGCTTTTATACCTATGCACTCGAAAAAAAGGAAAAAGGAGATGCACTGGTGGATATTCAGGACCTGAACCGCACAAAGGTGCTCCTGATGAGAGACAGCATAACGGAAAAAAACATTGGTAATTTCCTTCCAGAGGAATTATGTAAAATTCTTGGAGTGGATGGGCTGATTACCGGGGAGATCATTGCTACTCAACCAATGTCTGAAGGTGCAGCTGTGGCTACTACCATTCTGGTAGGCTGGAGCAAGACCAATCAGGCGAAGGCAACCGTAAAAGTGTTTAACCATGATGGGAAGCTGTTATGGTCTTATGGAAAGGAGGTGGCCGGAGGTTTGGGAACTGATGAAAATGACATGATCAGGGTGTTGATGAGAAAAACGGCTAAAAGATTTCCTTATTTTAAAGACTGATCAAATGCAGTACTAAAATTTTTTTATGAAATTGTTGCAAATGAAAAATCCTTGACCTATTTTAATGTTTTCTAATTGTAAAATCTAAATCCAACTGCAATGAAAGATCTGACTCAAACCCTTCATCATGAAGGAGCTGCCGAATTACAGGCCAAAAAAGCAATTCAAAAAATTAAGAAAATGGTAGAAGAGCGATATCCTGTAATGGAATCGGTTACCAAAAACAAACTGATTATCGAATGCCTTATTGAAGTGATGGAAGAAAGGAGATATCGTGCTGCCAGTTAAACAACTTTAATTACTTACCTAATAAATTCCAACAATCCCTCCGGTTTACCGGAGGGATTGTCAATTAAAAAATGTATAGAATAGAATAAAATACAGAGGCCTATTTTTGCTGGAAGAAGCAGGGTGATCTTGATCACTTTGCTTGAATGAGGTGGTTGATTACAATGGCATAGATTTTTCTTTGTATCCTGAAATTCACAATGGTTAATAAGGAAAATATTTTAGAAGGACATACAGACCTGGAAAAAGGTGCATACCTCGGGGCTATAGCCTCCTTGGCTACTGCCGACAGAAAGGCCAGTGAGGAGGAAATGAAATATATCCAAAACTTGTGTGATGCTGCTCAGTTATCAGTTCAGCAAAAGGAAATGGTAGTGCGAGCAGCTACCGAAATGTCAGGAGAGGAATTAAAAAAATGTCTGAATGTATTGAAAACCAGTGACCTTAAATATTCCCTTATCACCGACCTTATTGCCTTTGGCAAATCAGATAGTGAATACAGCATGGATGAAGAAAAAAGTGTGCAGAAGATAGCGTCTCACCTGGGTGTGGGCGAAAAACAATTCTCTTTATTGGACCAGTTTGCTGATAAAATAACCACTTCTGAGGCAGCACCTGAAGAAAAGACTAAACCCACCTTCTTCTCATCATTAGGATTCAATGAAAAGATACAGAACGCGGGCATCAATCCGGGTACGTTGTTCAATGGCTTGCTGGGTATTGCCGGCCCAATGATCCTGGCGGGTATATTACAGGGTAATCGGAGAAAAACCGGAATCGGAAGCGGCGGTTTAGGAGGAAGTAGCCTGGGTGGAGGTGGTTTAGGATCCCTTATCGGAATGTTGAGTGGGGGTAGAGGTATTGGAGGTACGGGAGGTTTGCTTGGCCGAATTCTTGGTGGAAGGTCTTGAACTTCATTAGAACAGTTCTCAATTATTACTATTTATAAATTGTAAACATGAAACGATTAACTTTTAAGTCATTTTTATTTGTCTGTGTTTTTGCTGCTGGTATGACTTCATGCAAAAATAAAACTACAGTAAAGACTTCTGATGTTGACAGCAGCAAGGTGACCAATACTGCTCCTGTTGAAGTTTCTTCGGATGAAGCACTTACCAGAAATGTATTGGATGCCACAAAAGATTATCCAGGAGTTCAGGCAACGGTTACTAATGGGGAAATCACCCTGGCAGGAAATATTGATAAAGATCGGTTACCAAAATTAATGGCCGCCATCCAGGGCCTTAATCCTAAAAAAGTAAACAATTTACTAGAAGTAAAATAATAATTATGGCAGTACAAGAAAAATATACAGAGCTGATCAATGCAGCGAAAGGTTCCGGAATAAGCAATTTGCAGGTGCGGGAGCAGAATAATGTTTTATACATTGATGGAGAGGCCCCCAATGGAAAAGTAAAGGACAACCTTTGGGCCATTTATAATAAACTGGATCCAAATTTTCGTTCAGCGGATGTGGTGCTGGATGTAAAAGTTGCTGCGATGGCTTCAGGTACAAAGGCCAAGGTAACTACTGAATCTTCAAATTTAAATATCAGGAAAGGTCCTGGTACCGATCAGCCTACAGTAGGGAAGGCCGCACATAATGAAATTGTTACTATCGTTAATCAGACCAATGAGCAATGGAGCCTCATCAAAACAGATAAGGGAGTGGAAGGCTATGCATATAATGAATACCTGGTAAAATCTTAAGTGGAGCCTCCAGTTCAAGAAAATAAATAAAAGCCGTGTCATCAACACGGCTTTTATTTATTTAGTATCCTAAAGATTAGTTGAGTTCTTCTTTTAAGCTATCTGCCAGTTTACGTTGTTCCACTTTCCGCGACAATACTATGCTGACTTCATACAACAAAACCAAAGGAAGGGTTACTACAATCTGACTCAAAACATCAGGAGGCGTAATCACGCCCGCAATGATCAACATGATTACAATGGCATGTTTTCTTTTCTTTCTCAGAAAAGTAGAATTTACAATTCCTATTTTGGTCAGGAAAAGCATGGCTAATGGCAACTGAAAGGCAAGACCGGTACCCAATATAAGGGGTATCAGGGTATCTATATAACTATTGATCGTCCACCTGTTTTCAATAGAATCATCGAGTTGAAAATTGGCAAAGAAATTTACTGTATAAGGCGCGATGATGAAGTAGCCGAACAGCACTCCCAGAAAAAAAAGTAATGACACCCAGAATATAACACCCCTGGTCGTGCTTAATTCCTTTTTGCTGAGCGCAGGCCTGATGAATTTCCAAAATTCAAGGAACACAAAAGGGAAGGCTAAAATAAAACCTCCTATCAACACCACGCTGAAGAACATGCTGAATTGGGTATTTACCCCGGTACTTTGCATTTTAATACCGATGCCCTGCATGCATAGGTGATTGACATGAATGAGGCTTCCAATCCGGCAGAGTAAACCATACGTTGGAAAATCCGCATGTGTAGGGCCCATGAGAATCTGCCCTATGAAAAATTGATTATAGATTCCTACAATAACTGCTCCAATCACCACGGCGATCGCTGCTCTGAATAAATGACTTCTGAGCGCATCAAGGTGGTCTATAAAAGACATTTGTGGCCTGCTGGCCAGTTTATTTCTGAAAATACTCAAGGACATAACAATAGATATAACCTTTTATAGCCGTGATACTATAAAGATGGATGAATCAGACGAATCATCGCCCTATCAGGGTTGAACAGGTGTGTTGACCGGAGAAGACGAAGATACCGGGGTATGATTTTCTTTTTCCTGGATGCCTTCTTCAATTTCTTTTCGGGCATTTTGTTTAGCATCATTGAATTCACGCACCCCTTTTCCCAGGCCGCGCATGAGTTCAGGAATTTTCTTACCACCAAATAAAAGGAGTACCACCAGTAAGATTAAAATAATGTGGTTGGGAGCAAAAAGGTCCATAAAAAAAATTTAATTAGATGATTATATAATTTATTTACTGCCTTAAAAAACAGTGAATTTAAAAAAGAAGCCGCCACATGAACACACGAGGCGGCTCTTTATATTGAAATCAGATTGATTAAGAAACACCAAATGGTGCTACCAAAGCCAATACTTCCTGAGCTGTTAATGGCTCGTCAAATGCTTCTGTAGCAGCATTTGCTGAAATACTTTGACCGTTGATACCGGTGATCGTGATGCCTGCCTGAACTACATTGCTTTCAGGAGTGGCTCCACCATAGTTACCATTAGCTGCAGGAACACCTGAATCATTACCACCTGTAATGTAAGGCTTAATAGCTGGTGCCTGTCCGTTCATTCTGCGCATATACCTGATTTTAGCGGCATGGCGAGCTTCCACAGCATGGATACCCAGTGCAGCGGTTAAATAAACTTTTTGTCCAAGCAATTCGCCTGCACGTCCTTTATAGGCTCTAACTCCAGTATCTTCCAATACTTGTGCTACCGCAAGGAAAGTGGCATAACTGGTGAATACAGTGGGGAAAGTACCTCCTGCTGTAAAATCGTAGTTGGCTTTAGCAGCAACAGGCGTAGCTCCGGCAGCTGTGATCACAGTTTGCAGGAAGGCAACGTGCTTGGCTTCACTCTCTTTGATAATTTGAATCGCTGTAGTGTCTGCTCCGGCAGGGATCAGTGCTGTTCCTTTATTGAAACCTTCTAAATAAAAACGGGCTTCAAAATGCTCCAATGTCAATGCATATTGTAACACAGCAATAACACCTGAAGGAACGGTTTGTCCATATGCTTTATTGAACATAGAACCAATACCGAATGGAACTGCGGCTATGGCCACTTTAGATCCCACGCGGAAAAATTCCTGCATGGCTTTACGGCGCGGACTTAACCGCTCGTATATCTCTGGATCTACTTTTTCTATTTCTTCTAAAATATTTGCAATTTTCATATATTTTATTTTATGCGGTTGGTAAATTGGATGCGTTGATTTTTGTCTTAATGTAAGTACCCGCAATAGCCAACACTTCAGCTGGTGTACGTGATATGTTCACAGAGTTGGCATCAACCTGGTCACCCAGGAAGGAATTGGCAGCTATTAATTCACGGATCAAGGCAGCATGACGGGCTTCCACTGATACGATTTTTCCAGCCAGCAAAAGATATGTTGCACTCTTGAGCAGATACCCGGCTCCATCATAAGCTGACACGCCTAAGTCTTCAAAAGCTTTTGCAGTACCTAAAACACTGTCCCTGCTGGTGAAATTGATGGTAGAGAAATCTACTTCCAAATCCGGGATTCTTGCAGTTCCAATCGCATTTCTGAAAAATTCGCGGTGAGCGATCTCATGGTCG
>JANLYU010000036.1:0-2231 GCA_031365785.1 Flavisolibacter sp.
ATGGTACCCTGGCCAAGCAGTGACACATCCCTGATCTTTTTAGCTTCCTGCTGGAATATGCGGATAAACATTTTTCCAATGGCTTTCCTTTTTTTCTCAGGTTCCACTTTATTCTTTAGACGCGCATAAAATTTTTTACTGGCATTAATTCCTTTTACATTTAATCCTAACTGCTCATAGGTTTTCACCACTGTTTCAAATTCGTCTTTTCGAAGTACGCCATTGTCTACAAATATTCCGTGCAGGTTGTCGCCGATGGCCCTGCTGATCAAGGTGGCAGCAACCGTTGAATCCACGCCACCGCTGATCGCCATCACCACCTTGCGCTTTCCGATCTGTTCCCTGAGTGCAGCTACAGTATCGGTTATAAAATGCGCCGGGGTCCAGTCCTGACTACACTGGCAAATTTGAACCAGAAAATTATGCAGGATTTTTTTACCCTCAATGGTATGGTAAACTTCGGGATGAAACTGGAGGCCATACAGCAAGTGTTGAAAGTGACTGTTTTTAAAAGCTGCTACAGGAATGTTGTCGGTAGTTGCCAGTAATTCAAAATTTTCAGGAAGCCGGAGAATCGAATCTCCATGACTCATCCAAACCTGGGAGGAATGATTGATGTCGCGGAAAAGTGCGTCCTCTTTTTGAAGGTGAAGCAAAGCGCGGCCGTATTCTCGTTTCTTTGTTTTTTCTACCTGGCCTCCGAATTGTTTGGCGGTGAGCTGAGCACCATAACAAATTCCAAGCACCGGTACTTTTTCAGTGAGATCTGATATGGATACTTCGGGCGCATTTTTTTCATTCACGGAAAAAGGCGATCCCGAAAGGATGATGCCTTTAAGGCCAGGAGAAAACTCAACAGGCTTATTATAAGGAATGATTTCGCAAAACACATTTGCCTCCCTTACCGCCCGGGCGATCAATTGGGTGTATTGAGAACCAAAATCCAAAATCAACAGCTTTTCTGTCATAGGTGTAAAAATAAGATAACCCAATGAAACAGATACCGGGTGCCATGCTTTGAAATCGAATGAAACAAAACAGAATTTATAATATTCGGTAACTTAACTGCCTGATTGGTAGTCAAACTTTAAACAACTTATTATGAGGTTCTTTTCAATGGCCCTTTTCTCCATGCCTTTCCTCCTTTTTTCCTGTCATTTCGGTATGGGTGAAAGAGTTTCAGGAAATGGTCATATTGTTTCACAGGATAAAAATCTTTCAGCTTTTAAAAGCGTTCAGGTGAGCGGCTCCATGAATGTGCATGTGATGCAGCAGGACAGAAGCACCGTGAGCATCCGCACCGATGAGAACCTGATCCCATTCATTGAAGTACTTACAGAGGGTGACAAACTTATTATTCGGGAAAAACATGGGTTTAACCTGGATCCCTCCAAGGACATTACTGTATTTGCCTCCGCACCATTATTTACTGAAATAGATGTTTCCGGATCGGGTGATATTTTCAGTGACAATTTACTTTCAGGGAAGGAAGGTCTGAACATGACGGTAAGTGGTTCGGGTGATATCAAAATGAATGTGAGCCTGCCATCGGTTACCACCAAAGTTTCTGGAAGTGGGTCTATTGAATTGAAAGGAGAAGCCACAGACCTCAACATATCTGTAAGCGGATCCGGTGCAGTGAAATGTTTTGACCTGAACAGCGATAATGTTTCCGTGTCATTGTCAGGTTCTTCAGATGCGGAAGTAACCGCCCATAAAAAACTGGATGTTTCCGTATCAGGGTCAGGTACCGTTCAATACAAGGGAGACCCATCCGTGAATTCCAAGATCAGCGGTTCCGGTCAGGTAAGGAAATCCGGTTGACTGAGTGTATGTGGTAATGCAAAAGGAGTGGAGGCTGTATTTGCGTGGCTCCAAAAGCAATATCCATCATGATGCTGGGATAAATAAAGTGGGTACAATACTTTCATCAATAGGTTGAAATATATCCCCGTGATTTAGAAAAGTAACAACTGCATCTTCTTTTTATTTTGTACAGGCAGGTATCTACCAAGACCTATAAATATAACACGGCCATATTAATGAAAATATTTTTACGGAAGTTGTTGAAGTAGAAAATTACCAGAAAGATTTTCTTTTCTCTACTAAAACAGGCGGTTTTCCCGAAAACATTTTCACCAGTATCAGGCCAGCAATGAAACCGCCGATATGTGCCGCATACGCTATCCCGCCAGCTTCTTCACCACCGATCATTCCAAGGCCGTTCATCA
>JANLYU010000066.1:0-2711 GCA_031365785.1 Flavisolibacter sp.
GTTGTTGGGGCTTTGTTTTTAATGGATAATTTTCTATGGATTACTCTTCATACAGCCGCGGAACCAAAAGTTGCTTCTCCAACTTATATCACCAAAGAACAACAGCAGGTGTTGAATATCCTCTCTCAGCAATCATCCAATGAAACCATCATCATCAGTAATGATAACACGATTGCTTATTTATCCGCTGTTTATACCCAAGGAGTTCCCTGGTACTCACATCCGTTTACCACTCCCTATGCCGACAGGAAAAAATCTGCCCAACAACTTTTTTTCGCAACTGGAATTCCGGACAGTTCATGGAAAGGACATGACATTAATATGGTTTTGACCCTCCAGGAAGCTTCGTTCTTAAGAAATTTTAAACAACAACCGGCAAAAATATTTTCTACCAAAAATTATATCTTATATACTTATCGGCCATTCTTATGACTCCAACTATACTACTACAACAGGGAAATAATTGCATGAAGCCTTTGCCATGATGATTACGAAATCTTGAATAAAGAAACTTTCAACCAGGATTCAGGTGGTTTTTTCTAGGATCCAGGTATCCTGATCTGAGCCCCAGCTTTGAATTTCACCTTTTTCAAAATGTACTACTTTCCATACTTTTTGAAATACATATCTCATATAAGATTCTGGCTGAAAAGCACTGAATGTGCGGTGCCCTTCCTTCACCCTTCCCCTGATCACCGGAACACCTTCAAGGAATTGCTTTTGTTCAATAGGAGAAAGTTTATGAAAGAAAGCGTTTCCCTGCGTGGTTAATAACAAAATACCACCAGGCTTTATGACCCTGTTCAATTCTTCCAGCCAGATTCTATGGTTGACTTCAGATAAGTGCGTGAATACCGAAAGCGCATAAATAATATCAAAAAAACCCGCGGCATAAGGCAAAGGTGGATCCAGGGCATTCCATTTGAATTGAACCCCTTCAATATGCCTATTACACCAGTTGACGGTAGCTTGATTATAATCGCAGGCATGAATTTCTGATAAAGGCCACAAGGACAGCAGATGACGAACTACCCTGGCAGGGCCGCAACCCCATTCCAATATCCGATCCGAACCGGAGATCACATCTTTCAGTTGCTGACTGACCCAGTAAGCTGAATTCTTCCCATCATTATAATACGTTTTATAATCAAGTCTGTAGGATTCATACAACATGTAAGGCGGAGGTACTGCAATTTCAGGGTGCTGGGTTTTGAATTTCTTATTTTTTCGGGAAAAGCGAACCAGGTTGTAAGCATAATATAGATTGTCCAACCCATGCATTCCACCCATTTTCCTGATCCACGTTGAAATACTTTTTGCCAACATCATAATGACTAATAAAACAAAAGTCCCGAATTAATCGGGACTTTTGAAACTTCTTCATTTTATCGCATCAGGTACATCTTACCATACCCTTTATTAAAATAAACATCAGTGGGATCATCTTTAAATTTATACTTCTCCAGGGAATGACCATTGAGGTTGGTTACTACCCTGTATAAATAAACTCCATTAGCCAGCTTTTGTCCAAACTGGTCTGTTCCATCCCATTTGAATTCAGTGATATTTCTTCCGATATGCAGGGCACCCAGTTCTTCCTTAGTAATATCTCTAACTACTTTACCAGTGATAGTCATGATCTGGATCTTGATATTCTGTGGAACTTCAGCACCCGTCAGAGTAAATACAAATGCTGTGGAAGTAGTAAATGGATTCGGGTAATTAAGCATATTAGAGATCATGGCTTTATTGATCACTTCAAATGTTACCCTATAATCCATGGTACCCGCTGAGTTCTCACTCATATCCTTTCCGGAAACAATCAGTTCATACTTGCCATCTTTCAAAAGATAGGGTTTAAAGATGGCTGTTGCCGTATTATCGCCATTAGGAGCTTTCTGAGCAGGAACGAACTGCAGGGTGTCACCATCGAAATCATATGTTTTTTTGGATTCGGGTTCATCTGCACTCGCGAATTTCCTGAGCTGAACCTTCAGTTTGGAGTTATCATCTAAAAGAAACCACTTGGCTTCATCCTTCAACTTGATCACAATGGTTGGCTTAGAAGCAACGATATCATAATTAAGGATATGGACATTATCAAAGGTCACATCCAGTAAAGGATTCAGCGTATCCCCTTTCACAAAGAAAGGCCGGTAAGCGAAATTATTAAAATGATATTGTTCGGGTTGATCATTATCCGGATTGACATCCACATACAGATAATTAGATCCAACAAACTGTTTAGTATCTATCAGCTGACTTACGTTGATGGAATCATTGATTGCTATAGGGCGCTGCTTTACTACAGGCAAGAGGTGTTGTACATTGTTCCGGTCAGTTACAATCATTTTTACCTTCACACTGTCGAAAGGCACATCACTCACATTTTTAAAAGCAATTTTAAAATCAATGGGTTCGGCAACTTCCACGGTATCTTTCATCTTCAAAAACTGATTGGGAGCAATGGCACCTTCGGGAACCGGAATATAAGTCAGTCTCCAGTAGCGTAACTGGTAAGGGGTATTATAAACCTGATCGGAATTCAGGAGCCGCAGCTTCAGATAAGGATATTGTGCAGCACTGATGGAAGATACATCTACAGTTTGCTGGGATAACGTAAGATTCTGCATCACCGTATCCACCTCCCCCGTAGGCCGTATACCAATGATCTGTACACGCGGATTATCGCCTGGTGAGTTTTCCAGGGC
>JANLYU010000094.1:0-12382 GCA_031365785.1 Flavisolibacter sp.
AAACGAAATGGAAACATAAGCCTCCACACCTTTGCTAACCGCGTCTCCTATGTTTGTAGTAAAAAGATAATTTTTTCCAGTCGGATCTTTTAGTGTCAATTGGCCTACACGATTTCCATAAAATAAATAAAAGCCATTTACATCAAACTTTAGTAAGTCCTGGTATGAACCTCTGTACCCTGCATCAATATCATATCCTTTACTATCTTTTAACTCAGGGTCTACTATATCAATCCGGTCAGCAGGTGTAATATTGGCATACAGAAAAGGCCGGTAAGCCTGTGATATATTTCCATAAAGTGTAGTTGTTTTTGAAGCTTCAAATTGGATCCCTGTTCCAAATAATGGAAAATGCCTGTTGCTAGTGTAGCTTACAGGTACAGTAGCGTTATTAATAACACCTCTCATCCTTGTATCAATAATTTCATACCGGAAACCAGGTGTTACCGATAGCTTTTTAAAGATTTGAAAAATATTTTCTGCAAATGCAGCATAATTTATGGCATGTAATTGCAGATTTATTCCATAAGGTTTTACAAGGCTTAAGTCAAAATCATTACCGGTGGTTCCAACTCCCTTTTGTTTGCGTCGGGTAGTTTGATTGAAATAACGAACGCCTGCAGAAAGGGTATTGCTCCATTGTTTGAACATATATTGATGAAGCATCCTTATTTCGGTGGTAAAGCCACTGTAGTAATCCCTATCAACCTGTCTGGGATTATAACTGCCTGTCGCTGTATTTACTGTATCAAATATGTTTGGTGGATTCAGGAACTGAACGCTGTTGCGCTGCCCAATAAGATAATGGGAAGATACCTGCAATTTGGTTTCCGCAGATATGCCGTAATTCAATATAATTGCCGGAATGTTGATTACCGGGCTGAAGAAATTACGGCTCCGGAGCGATTGTCTGGAATTTCGTGTAAACTGATTATCAGTTAACCCACCTGCTATCTGTTCACGATAGCTCATTCTTGAAAACTGGAACGTGACATTACTCCTTGAAGAAAAAGCATATGCAATAGAAGCGTAAGCTGCATGGTAGGAAAAAGCAGCATTGCTTCTCCAACCATCTCCTTTGCGGTGATCATAATAAGCAAAATAATTCCATTTCCCCTTTCTGCCTCCTATTGAATTATAAGAATTAAAAAAATTAAATGAACCCACTGTTTGCTCTGACTCTAAAGAAAATGTTTTTGTTGAATCTCCTTCTTTCATGATATAATTCAGCATGCCGCCAAATTGGGGGCCAAACTGCAATGCTGCTGAGCCTCTAACCAATTCAATTTTCTGAACTCCTTGCATTGGGGGTGTATAATGAGCTTCCGGATAACCAAAAACATCTGAGTTGATGTTATATCCATTCTGACGCATATTCATTTCTATCGACCTATGGGCATCCGTACCTCTTGAACCAATATTGATTTGAGATCCGCTTCCACTCATATCCCATAAGGTGATGCCCGGAATCTGGGCAAATATCATTCTGGATACATTTCCAGCAAGGTTTGCCTTCGCCGGATCGAGCAGCACACTATTGGTTTTTTTTCCTGAAAACACATTCATCCCTTCAATAGCGCTTAAGTATGGCGTATGATTTAACCTCGTTGATGCACTAATAATAATACTGTCTAAAATTGTTTCCGGAACTGTATCAGATGAAAATAGCCTTGTTTGTCCATATACAAAATGCAAAGAAAAAACCAACGAAAAGAAAAGCACATACCGCATACACCTATTTATACTGTGAAAATAAAGTTTATTGAAATATTTAGAAGCGATAATCGATCAGCAGGCCGCTTAGACCAAATGCTGCCTGCTGCTGAAATCATTTATCCAAAATATATTCTATTGTAAGTGTAAAAACCTATTGCACCGTTAATACAATCTGTTTTTGAGCAATATTCCCATCCTTGTCTGTAATGGTAAATATCCACTTTTCGGTACCACTCTGGTTCCTCGTGGTAAAAGTGATATCCTTATCAAAATGTTGCTGCTCAGTTCCACTCAGGGTAATGGTTTGAGCAGTAACTGTGGTGGATGTATTGTCAAACGAATAAGAAACATTAAGGGTGAGCATGTCGTCTTCAACTTTGTCGCCCAGAACACCTACTTTGATATTTTGAATTTTAGCTACGGTGGCATCACTGGAGGTATAGCCGGCAGCGGTTTTCAAAGTAATTACAGGAGGCTTGCGATGATCTTTTTTACAGGTACTGAAAAGAAATAAAGCCGCTAAAAGAAGAATGGATATAAATTTCATAAATTTTTATTTAATTTTTTTTTGATTTGTTGAATGGGATGGACACCGAAGCATATAACTGACGACCCATATTATATATTCCAAAATATTTAAAACGTGATAAGTGATCGAAATACGCTTTGTTGAGAAGATTGTCCCCTGAAATCGTGCATCGAATGGCACCATTATTCTTTAAAATGATCCAGTTGAATGAAGCATGCAACAGCCAATATCCATCGGAAGCTGTTTCAAAATTTCCCACCCTTTTTTGTGAAGAAATAAAATCTGCACCCACTTTACAGGTCATTACGGCCTTTGGTCGGATCAATATGTCTGTAACCAATTTATCCGCGGGAATAAAAGGCAGGTATTGACCCATAGTCAGTTGTCCAACCACCGTACTATAGGAAGTTTCTAACGCCCACTTAGCCGATGGCTTGATATGAAGACTAATTTCCGAACCATACAATTTTGCATTTCTCTGTTGATAACGGAAAATATCAAAGCCAAATAACTGGGTTCCAGTGGGTGATAAATAAATATACTTCCTGAAAATATTAATATAGGCAGCACTGTAAAAACTTACATACCGGCTTTCGTAATTGACGTTGACCTCTGCATTTAAATTTTGCTCCGCCTTCATTTTCGGGTTGCCAATTTCGTACCTGAATGTGCCCTCATGCAATCCATTAGAGGAAAGCTCAGCCAGGTTGGGTGACCGGTAACCGGTGCTTGCATTAAATTTCATATTCCAATTCGAATGGGTATTCACAGAGATGCCAGCATTGCCATTGACAGATGTATACCACTTTTTAAATGGATAAATAGCTCCATTTGAATAGTCCATGTTCTGCGTATACTTCGTAGAAATATTTCTTTCGCTAAGACTTAACCCCGTTTCCAGATCAATGGTTCTCCATTTTGTTCTGAAATAGGCCGACCATGATGTTTCAAACAGGCCGGCATCAGGAATGATGACCCGGGATCCGTAATTGGTATTGACCTGGTATTGCAATTCGTTTCCGGCAACCAGCTCTGAACCTGTTCCCACACGCTTGTACCATTTTGCATTATAGGTAAACGTGTTGAGAAGCATGTTGAGGCTGATCCGGTTCCCTCCTTCATTCTCCAGACGAAGATTGGAGTGCATTCCACCATTTAGTTCCAACCTGGAGTGGGACAGCGTCAGCGTGTTCTGAGTAGACAGTATTTGGAATAAAACCGCATGATAAGGTCCATCCAGCTTCCTTCCCAAACGGCCGTCAACAGGTTTTCTATCTCTGTTGTCTTTCATGATAAAACCAAAACGGCTGAAGGAAGAATAAAAGTAATTTTCATTTTTCCATCTTTTGTGGTCGTATCCGAGAGAAGCCTTTAGATTATAAGATTCAAATCTTGAATTCAGGACGCGATGGTTAGTGCCATCACTGTAATCAGCATGACTATCAGCACCTATTCGCAGGCGCCAATTTTTATGTCCTGAATTTTTCTTGATTCCTCCATTCAATGAAAAGCCCAGCGTATTGGAATAAATGGAAGCGTTCAAATCCGATTCACAGGTATGAGCCTCCGGTATATTTTCCTCTACGATCCTTATAACACCTCCCATGGCTTCCGTTCCATACAATAGGGAGGATGGACCTTTCAGCACTTCAATCCTTTCTATACCAAAAATGCTTAATCCAAGGCCATGTTCATCCTGCCATTGCTGATTATCGAACCTGATGCCCATTAAAACTGTTTGTATACGGTTACCGTATAATCCTCGTATAACAGGTTTCGAAATACCATTACCTGTGGAAATCTGACTGATTCCAGGAATTTTAGATAATGCATCAGAAACACTGTAATTAATGGCTGTTTCCATACCCTTGAAAGGCAACACGGCCACATTAAAAGGGGTATGCCTCAATGTTTGCTGTTTGATACCTGTAATGGTAATCGCATCCAGGACAGATGTACTGTCGGTTGTTGGCTGTGCTGTTGCAGTCGCAAATGCTGCCACAGCAATACCCATGAATAGTAACTTCACATGAAAATGGTTAATGAAACAATCAAACCAGTCGGCTGACCTGCTAACTTTGGGGCGGTGGAGAGGGAATCTTTATAAATACCTCCTGCAGGATATCAATATGTTTTCTAAAATGAATTTGGTGAAGCGCGGAGTTAACGGGTATCCGGTGATAAAGGTGTTGAAGTAACATGTTGCTCAACACTTCAAAAGACTTTACGAGCAAAATTCCCTTTCTTGAAGGTTGCTGCTGCCAAAACTGATCGACTTCCTTTTCCACCGCCATTTCATCATCGTCAAAAATGCCTGTAACAATCAATTGATCTCCATCACGGGTGTAGGACCTGACGTCAAACAGGCGGGCATTTATCAGAATTTCTTTCCCCTCCTGTTTCCAGGACGCCTCTTCCAAAGGAATGCGGATGCTTTGCAGGCGATTGTTCTCCAACTTTTCCAACACATTCATTTGAATGAAAGCTATTTTGCACTGCAGCAACAGTGGCGCTGCAAGGGGTAGCAACATCACAATCAATAAGGTTAGAAAAAGCAGGCGCTGACCTTTTTTCATGAAGCACAAATATAAGTGGTTCCCGGATGACCGGCATTGTTGCAGGCAGTTGAATATCCGTCTTCCATGTACTATTGATCAGCTAGTTCGCATGTACCCTTTGACTTTCATCCTCCGATCCCGTGTTCCTGTTCCGGTTGCCTTTGATGGATGTATTGCCAAACTTTCTTCTATAGGTAAGTTTGAACGTAGTCACGGTGAATTTCCAGTCTCCCAAAACAATTAAGTTATATTCCGGGGCTACCACAGATATTTTTAAATGCGGAGGACCTGTAAAATCTGAAAGATTGAAAGATAAGGTGCCGCCTTTGTCGCCTAATTTCTTCTGAACGCCAAAATTCAAAGATGTAGTGGAACCAATTGTATAAATTCCAAACAATCCACCAGTTTGATAGTCCCCCGATACTTCCATAGAAAACTGCCTGGGTAGCAAAAATGATTGTGTGGAGTTGATTCCAGCATTTCGTTGCGTGATTTCCAGTGATTGCCCTTTATAAATACCATGCAGCTGCTGCCAGTAGGCTGATATACTATTTTGCATCGACCACCATGAAGCAATTTTGAAAGGCAACGATACAATGAAGGCGGCTACATTCTTATCTTTTTCATTCTCAGCAGCCAGAATCTGTTTGTTGCTTACGGGGTCAATAGTGGGAGCAAAATTAGTGATCGTATTTTTTTCATGGGTATAAGAAAGAGAAAAAACAAATTGTTTCAATAAGAAATCCCATTTGAATACATTAGCCAAAGCCGGCTGTAAAGCGGGATTACCGGAAAATAAGGTATTGGGATCCACAAAGTATACGAACGGCGCCATATCATTGAAAGTAGGCCGCGTAATACGTCTGATATAAGAAATATTAAATGAATGCTGATCATTCAAAGATTGGGAAAGGAAAATTGAGGGAAATAGTTCGCCGTAGTGCTTATCAACAATATTCTTTTCTGTTTCTGAACCCAGGTTGGAGCTGGTATGCTCGTAACGCAATCCGATTTTGGAGGTAGTTTTTTCTCCAAGCTTGAAATTAAAAGAAGTGTAGGCGCCAAGGATTTTTTCATCCAGGGTATGTTTAGCGGAAAATTCGGGATCAGGGATCCAATGGCCCTGCGCCTCCCGGTCGACCCTTACATCATTGATAAAATGCGAATAGGTGGTTTTGATTCCACTTTCCATTTCGGTATGCTCCCCTATTTTTTTAGAATAGTCAAGCGTAACTACCCAAAAACGGATAGGGGTTACTTTTTTACTTTGCACTTTATCAGCATAGATAAAGCTTCCATCACCTTTATAAAACTGGTTGAGGTAACTCAGGGTATTGCCATCTTTGAAATAAATATAGTCGGCATTTACAGAAAGCTGTTGTTCTTTTTTGAAATGGTGCAGAACATTAAAATTAAAACTGTAATTGTCCAATGGATGACTTTCAGGATTATTGGTTACTATGGTTGTATCCAATTTGGAATTGGATACAATATTGCTTGTATTGATGGCTTTCATTCCATACATATTGCTAAATCCAGAAATCAAAACACCCACAATGGTATTTTGATTGACATCATAATCCAACCCTACCCTGCCATTATGATTTCTTCTAAAATCTGACCTGTTCGTATTCATAAAATTTTCAACCACTCCCGGGCCTCTGATTATTTTCCTGTAAAGGGTGCCATAAGTATTGGGCATCGATCTTTCGAATGAATAGTCGCCATACAAATTCCAGTTCTTCTGCCGGTGATTGAAATTTATGCTGCTGCCTTCAACCGGGCCTGCTTTCAAACCATAGCCTATGGTGGCAGAAATAGATCCGTTCGTTCCAAACTCCGTATTCTTTTTTAAAACGATATTGATGAACCCCGCATTGCCTTCCGCATCAAAGTTGGCCGGTGGAGAAGTGATCAATTCGATTTTTTCAATATTGGAAGAACTCATTCCCCCAAGCATTTGAACCATGGCTTCCATGGGAATTCTATTCACTTTTCCATTCAGCATCACAATCACACCTTCTTTTCCGTTCATTGATAAGGTACTACTCAGTTGATTGACACTAATTCCAGGCGAACGCATCAGCACTTCCAGAACGGTGCTGCCGGCATTCGTAATCGTGCTGGCCACATTAATTACCATTCGGTCAATCTTCTGTTCAAAGAGGGGCTTTCTGGTAGTGACCGTTATAGCGGAGAGGTGGTTTGCCGGTTCAGGAAAAGGCAAGGATTTCAGGAAAACATCCGAATCATGGATCTGGAATACCTGGCTGTATACATCTGGTAAACCGGTAAAGCTGGAATTGATCATGTACTGACCACTGGCCACCTTCTCAAATGCATAAGTTCCCGATTTTGAAGTCACGGATCCTTTCACCAATGATGAATCCTTAGCGGTAAGCAATAAAACCGTGGCCCCTTCCACGCCATGGCCTTTACTGTCTGTAATAAGACCCCGTATGATAGTCTGAGCATTGCAGTGGGTGGAAGCTCCTATAAACAGTACCCACCACGCCAGCGGGAGTTTGCAATAAATGGTCATAGCTAGTTTTGGTAGTAATAAATTCAAAGAATCATTAACTTATAAAAGTACAATGAGACCTAATTCATATATGGAATTTAAGAATTTTTCCATAGATTCCAATCTTAACTCTTCCAGGCTGTTTTATCTATTTAACTACCTGTTGTTTGGTGTTAATATTTTACCGAACAACTAACCTTTCACTGTGCCTCATTTATTTCTAAATTTTATTGACCTATTATTTCAATTGTATTTCAACATATAATAAAACACAACTCATTATACAACATTCTCAGTCTACCACACTCAAAACTTTACTGAAATAAGATCACCATTCAAACTTCACTATTTCATCCAGCTTTCAGCAATATATTTTCCCAATGCCTTACCCATCTGTAACCCTGTTTCATTGTCTGTGCGGAAATGTATACCTGCATAGAACCGGGAATCAGCACAATCCTTTGCCATTTGCTGGAATTCCTTTGCATCTGATGGAAAAAAATATTCCATTACAGCACTGGTTGTTCCGGCACCAGCGGCATGACCTGAAGGATAACCTGGAAAAGGTGGTGTTGAAATCAATGGCTTATACGTACTGTCGTATTGATTGGGCCTTATTCCCCAGTAGGCATATTTCGCATCCATGATGGCAATGGCAGCATCATGATAAGCAGCATGCAATACAGTAAATACCCGGGCTGCTGCAGGAGCATCATCCATCATCCGGTATTCAAACATTTTCACACTGGCAACATTTGACCAGAAGTCAAATCCTCCATTGTTGGCCCAGTAAAAAGCCAGGGATTTGGATTTGAATGTTTGCTTGAATGCCTTCAGTTCCTTCATGTCAGCTTCAAAATCCGGAGGAGCTGGTGGCCTGAACTGGTCAGCCGAATGCAAAGCTATTGGTGAAAAGGAAGCTAGAGTAATTCCTAGTGGGTACTGACCCGTCCATTTTTTCGGATCTTTGTTCATAGAACCGTCCCACACAACCAATTCGTCTTTCTTTGCTTTCTCTATAATTTTCTGAGCTACCTGCTCTCCCAGTTTCCAGCCTGCTTCCACATCACTTGGAAATTGAACACCTGCATCAATTCTTGATTGTGAAGCAGCATGAGCCATTTGCAGGATAGAGTCCTTTTTTTCCGGAAAAAAATAAACTAAAACGTTTGCTGCCGCTGCTGCTGTAACAGAATGTTCACATGGATAGGAATATGTTTGTGGTGACTGAACTATTGTTTTGATGGAATGATCTAACTCATTAGGGCGTCTTCTTTTATATGTAGCCTTTTCTTTCCACGCCAGAATAGTGGCATCATAAATAGCCAAATTCATCCATGCAGTTGGAATGCGAAGCATCACCTCTGGTTTTTGGTCGATCAGTTTAGGGGCGATCTGATTCCACCGGTAAGAAGGTGCTCCTGCATCCCAATATTTTATTTCCAAGAGTTTTTTTTCATTGAGTTGGCTCATACCCTTTTTGATCACTTGCAATTCAGCTTTAGTGGGTGCAGGACCTGGAGGCTCAATGATTGTTATTAGCTGTGGTTTGTCTAAAAGCTTTGTTGGCCAGGAAGCAGCTTCATAACTAACTGACCCGGGTTTTACCATTTGGGCAGGTGTAGTCACTGAAGCTGCCAATAAAAATGTCAAAAGAATAACTTGTTTCATAATAGTTGTTTTAATCTTAATCAACCAGATTCAGAGATGTTTACATCATAATCCCATTGTTCTACAAGGATATCTTTTAAAATGAAGCCAATACCTGCGTTGTCAATGAACAACGGACTATGGTCAACGAATAACCTGTAGGGTCTATTCAAAACGATGATTTTAAAAAATAAATAGTTGCAATTTCATTGGTTAGCATATGCTTCCGATTGACCTTTTCACGCAATTAGTATACGATCAGGTTGATTACATAGATTATAAAATGCAGAGAGAAAGATTTGACGATATTTATTCGATAGATGAAAAGGACATTCCATATAAAAAAACTCAAATTCTATTTGTGGACTGGGCTTGCCTTTTTATCGCTTTGGCTCTTTCATGACCTGGTTTCTTATCCTGAAACATTCTTTGAACGGGCTTTAAATAATATCTGGCGGGTAGGAGATATCCTGATTCTCAATTTTATTTTATTTGAGTACACACTTCCCTTTATCCGCCGAAAAAGGAGAAGCTTTTTTTATAATATTCTCCTAGCTATTCCGGTGATACTACTTTATCTACTGTTATATTCCTGGGGTCTGTATGTCTGGAGGCTGATTGGGATTGGTTTACATATCTATACACCTTTAGTAACATATAACTCAACAGAACATGCAGTTACCCAACAGATGGAATATAGCATGATGTCTGTTTTCTTTTTTGCTATTGTCAGGCATATTTATAATTACATACAACTGAAACAATCCACTCAGTTGCTGCGAATTGAAAAGCAACAGGCTGAGCTGAATTATCTGAAGTCCCAAACCAACCCGCATTTCTTATTCAATACCTTAAACAACATTTATTCACTGGCCAGGGACAAGTCTGACCTGGCACCTGAATCCATTTTACGGCTGTCGAAAATATTGCGTTTTATGTTGTATGAGACAGGCGGGCCCTATATCGCCATAGAACAGGAACTAAAGATTATTGATGACTATATCGCCCTTGAAAAATTGCGCTACGATGCATCGTTGAGAATCATTTTTAACCATGACATTGAAGATATGAAACAAGCCTTACCCCCTCTACTACTCATTCCCCTGGTGGAAAATGCCTTCAAGCATGGTGTTTCTGAAACCAGGGCCCAGCCTTTTGTTGATATCCATCTTTCCGTCAATAAACGCCAGTTGGTATTCATAGTAAACAATTCGAGTGAAAAACTTATTGAAGAAAATGTAAAAGAAAATATCGGACTGTCAAACCTTCGACGCCAATTGGAATTACTGTATACGGATTATAATTTATCCCTTCAGCAAGGCGTATCCAATTTTACTGTCACCTTAAAAATTAACCTGGCCAGCCATGTCTGAAATCAAATGCATGATCATAGAAGATGAGCCACTGGCTGTAAAAGTACTATCAGACTATATTTTGCAGGTACCCTTTCTCAAACTGGAGGCCACATTCAAAGATGCTATTCTGGCAACTGAATACCTGCGCGATCATCATACAGATCTTATATTTTTAGATATTCACCTTCCCAAATTAAAAGGGATGGCTTTTTTAAAAACGTTGACACATCAGCCGTCAGTAATCATTACTTCAGCTTACCATCAGTACGCCCTGGAGGGGTTTGAGCTTAATGTGACAGATTACCTCTTAAAGCCATTTGATTTTGAACGTTTTTTGATTGCAGTAACCAAAGTGAAAACAACAGAGAGCGCTCCACAAAAACCTTCTGAAGGAGGGTTGCCAAAAGATCATCTTTTCCTGAATGTGCAAAAGAAGAAAGTGAAAATTCTATTCTCAGAAATTGTTTATGTTGAAAGCCAACGGGAGTATATTAAGATCGTTACTACAAAAAAAGAATTTATTTCAAAAATGAGTACGCATGAAATGGAAGCACTTTTACCTTCCCAATTCTTTAAACGGATCCACCGCTCTTATATTATTTCCATTAGCAAAATTGAATCCTATACGGCCGAAATGGTTGAAGTGAACGGAATAAGCATACCGATAGGAAGAGGGTATAGTGGATTGATTGATTTCCTCTAGCTGAAACTTCAGCGAATGACCTTTTCAAATATACTTTCAATATGAAAAATATTACAAACGAATGAGTTACTCCATGATGGTTCAATAATCCAGCAGCCACACCTGGTCTGTCAGCGTACCATTAACCAAACCGCCTGCCACAAACACCTTATCTCCTGTAGATACAACTCCTGATCCTCTGAAAGTTTGAGGAAGGGTGCAAGCCAACCATGATTTAGAATTTACATCATATACATCTACTTTATTTGATGCTGGCGGTCCTGTATAGTATACAGGGGAAGATGTAAAGAAAAGGATTTTATTATTTTTTATCACGATGGGAATAGCTGACCTTGCCTCAGATAACTGATGGTAAATGTTGTTGCCAGTGATGACATCAAAGATATTAACCTGTTTTGAATATGTGGTTTGTCCATTAGCATTAGTAGTCTCACCCCCAGCCCAAAAAATCATATTGCCGGCACCTATATTCGAAGTATAAACTCTACTTGCATTTTGTATATCTATAGAAGCCAAATATGGGACACTTTCATCATAAATGTCTACTATACCTGATTGATCAGAGGTAAAATAAATTTTATTATTGATGACTGTAGCGGTCGGGCTATAACTATAAGAACTTAAATGTTTAGTTGACCAGGTATTTGTTGAAATCGTATAAATGTCAATAATATCCGTACCATCTCCATAACTACCATCGTCACCTCCTGCAAAAAATACTTTATCACCAAGTGCTGCAGCAGCAATGCCTTGTCTTGCTACGCTCAGCGATATGACCGACCAGCTGTTGGTAGCCGCGTCATATATATCTACCTTTTTACTCAATCCTACGCCACTCACCAATCCCCCTGCAAAAAATACTTTATTTCCGGAAACGGCAACACCCATATTGAAACGGGGCTGGCTTAATTCTGCGGTGGACCAGGTTTGTAACACTTTATCGTAAATATCCACCCTCGTTTGGCCTATGGCCATATTTCCGAAAACATAACCGCCTGCAAATAAGACCTTATTGCCTACCGTAGCCGTTGACATATTTTGCCTTGCAGTTGATAGATGCCCAAATGGTGTAAGTACCGTGGTACATAAACCCACTAACTGATCGACGGATATAAAAACTGTATCGTCTCCTGACACCCCTTTGTTATTCATCACATTCAACCTGAACCCATAGGTGCCTTCTACTAAATTGGTAATAGTGGTAGTCGCCTGGTTAGGCGAACTGATAGTATAGGAAGTGGGACCGGATATTTTTGTCCAGGCATAGGAAACAATGGTTCCTGAAATATCGAAGGAAGCGCTTCCATCAAGCGTTGCAGTATTCACCGGCAATACAATTGACTGGTCGGG
>JANLYU010000442.1:0-12901 GCA_031365785.1 Flavisolibacter sp.
CCTTTGATGATCTCCACCTGCCTGAGGTCAAGGGGTGTGATCTGTACGAGGCTCAATCCTTCCGACAAACCAGAGTAAAGAGGAAAGCCATCGCGTAATATCTGTGTATACCTCCCATCCAGTTCCTGTATCCGGAGGTTAGCGGTATTGCTCACTGCCGATGTGGGCTGCGTGATGATGCCGGTAGTTTCATTGAGCAGCATGCGAATTTCACCGGGCCTCATGCTCACGTTCTCACCGATTTCATTTCCTGCAATCACTTCCACGCGGGTGGGGGTATTACTAATAGAACGGTCGGTGCGGGTGGCGGTCACCACTACATCGGGATTGTCTTCATCTGAATTTTCTTCCAGCTCAATGTGGATCGATTCATTTCCAGGGAAAACGATTTTTCTTTTAGCAGTAGTATACCCTACAAAAGAAATTTCCATAAAGAAAGAACCATTGGGGAGGTTGGAGATGAGCACTATGCCCAAACTATCTGTAGAGGCGCCTTTATGTAAATCAGGAAAAACGACGGAGGCTCCGGAAAGTGGAAGATTGCTTTCATTCCTCACCACCACTTTGAGGTTATTTTGCGACCGTGCTGAAAAATAAAATAGCATCATCCATACCAGCAGCCTGCATTGTTTCATGGTGACAAAGGTAGTCCCGGAAATTTAGTACAGTGGGCTTGAATGGAAAGGTTAAGGATTGGAAATTATTCTTTAACTATGATCTGAACACGCATATTCTTCCTTTTTTCTTCATCATTTTTTGGCGAAGGATACACCGGATTGGAATTGCCTACCCCTTTATATTTCATCCTGTTTGCCGGAATTCCAAATTCTACTAAATAATCGAATACGGCCTTTGCCCTTCTTTCAGATAACTTGAAAATGTCTGTCAAATGGCTGGAATCAAATCTGCTTTGATAATTGATATGTCCAACAATTTCAAAGGTTTCAGTTTTATAGGTCTTCAATATTTCTGCTAATTCATGAATATAATCAACAGACTCCTGTGTAATGATTGCCTGATCCGGAATAAAATACACATATTCCAGAGTGAAAGTTTTTACATCTACCGTATTTTTTACTGGCGAATGGCTTTTGGGTTCATCAACTGGTATTCGGCTGGCTATGATTTGTACCCTCCTGTTTTTCCATAATACTCGTTCAACTATACTTTCCCCTTTGTTAATGATGATACGCTTATTGAAAATTTCTAAATCCTTATTCAAGGCATGAATAACGGCAACAGCCCGCTTTTGGGACAAAATATTATTGTAAAACCGTGTTCCAATAGTATCCGTGTAGCCTATAATCGATTGTATTGTAAAATCAGATGAAAAGCCTTGTAGTACTTTTAATTGAATACTGTCTATTTCATAGCTGTTGGTCGCAAAATATATATTAATGCTGCTATCTCTTAAAATTACCTGCGACATGCAATAATTAATGTGAACAATATGCACAAATACCAATAGGATGATTTTTTTTACAGATATAGTATTCTTAATCATTCCTTTTAATAAAAGCAAGATTACCTGAATTCTTTGAGGTGAGTTAATCGTATCAGTTGGCGAAAATAAAAAAAGCTCCATAAATCAATATAAATATTGAATTACAGAGCTAACTGAAAGTACACACATGAAAAGCTGTAGGGGGAGGAGTCGAACCTCCACGGGGCAGTTAGCAGCAGCACAAAGAATAGTGGTCAACCCTGGTCGGCCTTACCTGAGTAACGTCGGCTCTATGCTGCGTTTGTTCTGTTATCCCCACCCCCGAGACAAGAGGGCATGTCTGCCTAAGGTTTCATCACCCCACAGTGTAGGCATCTTCGTTTATTAACGGCGCTTGCTTAAAAAGTTTTAATCACCGTATTGTATCAAAGAACAGGTCAAAAGTAATTGAACCTGAACTATATTCAATCAAAAGTAAATTAATTTAGATTTTATCTAATAACTTAGTCAATTAGTAGATATTATCAAAAATATGACCCTCAAATGACCACCGTTTTAAATACTGACAAATTGGATATGGACATTATCCAGCAACTGATGCACGACGCCAGCCTGTCCTATGCGGAAATGGGAAAGAAATTATTCGTGTCTTCCGGTACGATCCATGTCCGTATCAAAAAACTCCAGGAGTCCGGCATCATCAATGGCATGAAGTTTCAGGTGGACCTTAAAAAACTAGGGTATGATGTCATTGCGTTTATCGGCATCTACCTGGAAAAAAGTTCTTTGTATGATACAGTGGCACGTGACCTGAAAAAAATTCCTGAGATCGTGCGTATGAATTATACAACGGGCAACTACAGCATATTTGCCGAAGTGGTGTGCCGTGATATTGCACAGCTTCGAACTATATTACACGACGAACTTCAGAAAATAAAAGGAATCGAACGTACCGAAACTTTTATATCGCTGGAAGAAAGCCTGAACAGGAGCATCACCATAGCTACCAACTGATGAAACCTTCGATGTATTTTAAAGGACTTACCTGGCTGATCTTATTAAACCTCATGGTGAAACCGGTTTGGATATTTTTCATAGACCGCCAGGTGCAAAACAGGGTCGGATTGGAAGACTATGGAAAATATTTCTCCGTGCTTAACCTATCCCTCGTACTACTTTCCATTTCCGATGCTGGTCTCAGTACCATGCTCAACCAACGGCTCGCGCACCGTACACCGGTGAATAGTATCCAACTCCTGCAGGTAAAATTTTTCTTACTGGTCTTGTATTCAATGAGCGTTTGTTTCATTGCCTGGCTGGCACACCTCAACAGCTGGCAGTTGATCTTTTATGTTTTGTTCATTCAGGTGCTCATTTCAGTTTTCGTTTTTCTCCGCAGTATCATAACTGCTCACCAGTATTTTACAGCAGATGCATGGTTGTCAGTGATTGACAAAATGCTGATGATCCTGCTGTGCGGCCCCTTGCTATACACTTCTTTTTTTATTCCAATCAGTCTGATAATCTTTCTGAAGATCCAGGCTATTTGTACTTTTCTAGCTGTTTTCCTTGCTGGTATTTATATCTTAAGTAAAAGATTGATGGTGCAGGGGGAAAAGGAAAAAATCAATTCCATTTTTTATCATACCTGGCCGTTCGCCCTCATTATATTTTTAATGTCTGTTCATTACAGGTTGGATGGTTTCCTACTCGAGCGATTTCATCCCGATGGTGCCCGACAGGCAGGGATGTACGCCGCTGGGTACCGTTTACTGGATGCAGGAAATATGGTAGGCTACCTGGCTGCATCATTTCTTGTTCCCTTTCTTGCCCGACATCAGGCCAACCAAGACCTGGTTACGCAAGCTGTTCTCAAAACCAGACATGTATTGTTTAGTTTCGCCATTGGCCTGGTATCATTTTCATTTGTATTTGCTCCATGGGTACAGCAGCTGTTGTATCATTCAGCCGATCCCTATTTTTCCAGGGTGATCCAACTATGTGTGGCCGCGCTTCCGGCGTATTACCTGGTGCACATTTACGGATCTATGTTGACTGCTTCAGCTAATTTGAAGGTGTTTATCAAGATCCTGGTATTAACTGTGGTACTCAACGTAATACTGAATTGGTTGCTCCTTCCGACTTATGGCGCCCTGGGTTGTGGCATGGCGGCACTGGTAAGCCAGTATTTTTGTGGTATTTCCGTATGCCTTTCAGCTACAAAAAAAATGAAGATAACTTTTGACCATCGATCCATTCTTGTTTATCTGCTATCAGCCGGATTCTTATGGGCCTTATTGTTTTGGGGACGGATGATTCTCCCCAATGTCTGGATGCTGTTGGCTATAGCAATAATCATTTGCATTGTATTGCTGGGTAGTTTGCTGGGCTTTGTCAACAAAAATTTTATTTTACTTCGATAACTGTTTCTATGCCTGACGTCTTTGGAATAATTTCAAGAAAATGGAAGTTTATATTTGGGTTTTCCCTGCTTTCGCTTCTACTGGCTTTGGCGATAGTGTTGTTCGTGCCCAAAAAATATTTGTCGGTAGCCACTGCATTACCAGCCAATAGTATGGTGGCTGATAAAGCGCGTCTTTTTAATACCAATATTGAGACACTCTATTCAGATTTTGGATCTCCCGATGAGTTGGACAAAATTGAAGGAACGGCATCATTGGATACGATTTTTATAGCTGCATCAAAAGACCTGGCCCTTCCAAAACATTATGCTATTTCTGAAAACACCGGTAATGCACTTTTGGAAGATGATTGGTACAGGGGGGCCATGAAACTGAAAAAGAATAGCAGTATTATCAGATCAGGTTATGGCGAACTAAAAGTAAAAGTTTGGGATACAGATAGATATATGGCTGCCATCCTTGCCAATAAGCTGATGCAGGAATTGCAGGACCTGCATCAGCATTTACTGAATGAAAGGAATGATATCATTCTGCAGAAGTTGAAGGAAGATCAAACATTAAAGGAAAAGCAACTCATGGATTTCACAGATTCTATTCAGCCGTCAGCAGAAGGCAACGGGCTCTTTCAAATGAAAAAGTCCGTTCTGCAGGATCAACTGATGGAGGAAGAAAAAATGATCGGCCAATACCAATTGGCAATGAGTACCCATCCACAGGTATTACTGATCGTGGAAGGAGCCCGGCCCTCCTTGAAACCCGATCTGCCCCGTGTTCTTCCTACGTTGTTGTTGACCTTATTTGGTTCTCTGGTTTTTGCATTTCTGGTTACTTTATTTATGGAAAGCAGAAAAATTTCCGGTGACAGCCAACTTACATAAAACACGAGTTGCTATTTGTTCAATTGTCTTCCTGGTTTTTGCAGCAGCGGCAGCATGGTATCAACAACCTTTAATGTTACTTCTGCCCATAGTTTTATTAGCCACGATTCTTCTTATCAGATATCCTATATTTTTATTTTATTTGTTGATCGTGTCCATTCCATGGTCGTTTGAATTCAACCTCGCTCCTCAACTAGGAACCGACCTTCCCGATGAACCCCTGATGTGGGTTCTGTCTCTAGTTGCTATTATTTTGTTGCTTCGGAACCGTGCTAATTTTTTTATTTTCCGAGTGCATCCCCTCATTATATTATTGTGGCTGCAGTTTTTGTGGATAGGCTGTACTCTGACCACTTCTACCGACACCTTTTTATCTTTCAAATACTTGTTGGCTAAAAGCTGGTACCTGCTGGCTTTTGTAGTAGCCCCTTATTTCTTTTTTCAGGATGAAATGGTTTTAAAAAAATCAGTGTTACTGTTATTAGTTTCCATGATATTATTCATGCTGATGACACAAATTCGTCATGCTTTCTTCAATATGTCTTTCAGCCATGTGAATGATGCACTATATCCGTTTTTCAGGAACCATGTGAATTATTCGGCGCTGCTTGTATGTATGATCCCCATTCTAATGGCGCTTGTTCAGTTGCAATCCTCACTAAATGCCAAATTGTTGTATGGTGGTTTACTGATGATTTCCATCATAGCACTTTATTTTTCCTATTCCCGTGGAGCATGGCTGGCCCTGGTGATGGGGCTTTGCGCATTCTGGCTGATTAAAAAAGGGCTGTTGTTATTTTCATTTTTTTTAGCCATAACGCTGGTGATCGCTACTGTTTTTTATTTCACCGCGCAGGACCGGTACCTTAAATTTTCCAATGATAAAAACACGGTCTTTCACACCAATTTCAGGGAACATCTGATAGCTACATACCAATTGAAGGACTTATCTAACGGCGAAAGAGCCTACCGGTGGGTGGCTGGCATCAGGATGGTTAGTGACAACTGGCAAACGGGCTTCGGTCCCTCCACCTTTTATTCCAGTTACAAAAATTATACAGTCCCTTCATTCAGGACTTATGTCAGCAAAAATGAAGAACATTCAACCGTACATAATTATTTCCTGTTGCTGCTCATTGAACAGGGTGCCCCTGGATGCCTATTATTCCTGGCATTGGTCGGTAGTTTGTTTTGGTACATACAGCGTATTTACAACCACACTACTTTGAGGTTCTGGAAAGTTGTCATGGGTGCAATAGCTGCTATTCTGGTGATGGAATGTACCCTCAACTTTCTAAGCGATATGATTGAAACCGATAAAATTGGAAGTGTATTTTATTTGTGCGTGGCAGTAGTTCTGGTGGCGGATTCAAAGCTTTCCCCTAACATTCAGCGCATCGCGCAAACCATTACCCAGTAAATTAAATGATAATACCAGGATCATGATGGCAAAACCAGGTGCCAGTGCCAGCATAGGATTCTGAGTAATGATAAAATTATAATTCTCCTTGATCATCAGTCCCCAGCTGGGTTGAGGAGGCTGCACCCCAACGCCAAGAAAACTTAGTCCTGCTTCAATAACTATGGCAGCTGCGAAATTGGATGCGGCAATAACAAGAACGGGCCCGAATATATTGGGAAGAATGTGCCGGGTAATAATTCTGAAATGCGAATAGCCAAGCGCCTTAGCAGCTTCTACATATTGTAATTCTTTTGTGACCATTACCTGCCCCCTCACCAGTCTTGCAATATTCACCCACATGGTGAGTCCAACGGCAATGAACACCTGCCAAAACCCTTTACCCAAAAGCAGGGTGATAGCAAACACCAGTAACAAGGTGGGTATGCTCCAGACTACATTGATCAGCCACATAATCACCTCATCTGTCCAGCCCCGGAAGTATCCAGCAACTGCACCCAGCAGGATGCCCAACGTGAGTGAAATAATCACAGTGATCAGTCCTACACTAAGGCTCACCCGTGTGCCTATGATCAGCCGGCTCAGTATGTCACGCCCAAATTTATCAGTACCCAGGTAAAACCTTTTGGTAATCACAGGGTGCTCGCTCAACGCACTTTTATGGTAAGCGATGTTTTCAGTAACACCTTCATCTATGTATTTATTGACGACGATACTATCACCTTTTGTTGAAGTGGCCATCACCGGGATATATTCATATCGGTCAGGAGTTCCCGAAATGAAGCGGGAAAGTAACTCCGTTTTTTGCGGATCAGTTTTACGGACCAGTAAGAAACTTTGTACAAAACCTGGTTTTTTTCCTCCGATCTCAAGAATGATCCTGTTGGCAAAGGGAGAGGCATCGGGAGCTAATAAATAACTGAAGCAGGCAATAAAAATAGCTCCAGTAATCATCACCAGCCCCGCCATGGCGCCCTTGTTTTTTTTTAATCTTCGCCACGCCGCATTGCGGAAGGAAGGTGAAGCCTCGTTCATATGAGGAAGATAAATTTTATTTTGATCTTCTCCCTTTCCACTCATATCGTCCTACCTGGCTGATGAACCCAACAGCAACGGTGTAGAAAATGTGTAATGGCTGCATCCAGAAAAAATATTTCATCAGTTGTTGTTCTTCGTAAAACCGGGCAACACTGTACACGAAGGGTACTTCTATGATGGTTTTGATGACCCAGAAGGCAGCCACTATCCACCAGGTCGAGGTATGAAAGAAGGATACGGCGATGAGGGCCACAAATAAACAATTGAATAGGTAAACAAAAATCAGCACCGCCATCACTTTATGGTCTTCATACACCAAAGTCTTACTGGCCCATCTTTTCCTTTGCATGATGAAGTCCTTCAAAGTGGTCATAGGCACCGTGGTGACAATGGCCTCTTTACTTTTGAGATAGTGCACTTTCGCGGGCGCCATTTTCCAGATCTTGTACATCAATAACATATCATCACCGGTGGAAGTATGGTCAATGCCTTTGAAACCATGGACATCAATAAATGTTTGCTTTTTGTAGGCCAGGTTAGCACCGTTGCATAGGGTATGAAATCCTGAGCCTACACTGGCTGCGGTGATACCTTGCAAAGTGATGAAATCAAGGCTTTGAAACACCTGTAACCAACTAGGGTTGTGCCGCAATCTGACCGGCGATGCAATAAACGATGCTCCGGTCTGAATATAAAATTCACTCAATATGCTCAGCCAGTTTGCCGTGGGGCAACAATCTGCATCAGTGGTAACAATGAGTTCACCTTTGGCTAAATTGATTCCGGTTTCAATGGCCTTCTTTTTGGATGAAAGTGCAGAAGTCACCAGTGGCTGAACATAACGCACATTCCTGGACGTACAATTTTTTATAATAGCTGCTGTTTGATCTGTAGAGAAATCATCCACTACGATCACCTCAAAAAGATCCTGTGGGTAAGATTGAAACTGCAGGGCGTTCAATAAGGAAGGAAGGTGCTCTTCTTCATTCCGTGCAGCCACCACTACAGAGAGGAAAATGGAGGAGTTGTTAAATGAATTTTGAAAAACAGGTACTGCTTTCCAGGACTGGTAATAAAATAGAATCAAACCCGCATAACCAAAAAGAAAAATGAAGGTGAGCAGCAGCATTACCATCTATGCAAATCTAATGGCTGCATCCTGGTCATGATTTCTTATTGTTTATTTATTTTTTTGGTTGATGTCCATCCACTCATGCTCACTCTGACCAGGTAGATGCCATTCATAAGTTCACCAATAGAGAACTGTTGCAGCAAAGCACCTGTATTTTGTTTTACTGAAGAAAACCTTTTGATCATCCTGCCCGACATATCCAGTACTTCCACGGTCATCTTACCTGTTTGAGAATTGGATAATTGTAAGGTGAATCTGTCTATTACTGGATTAGGATATACTTCCGTTCCTGAACTTACAGGATTCGCTGTCAAATCTTTTATTCCTGTTTTTGCAATTGCTGTAGAGGTGCCCGCGCCAATAATCTCGAACCAGTTAATGTTCCAGCCGCCACTGGCCTGAAGGGTAAAGATGCGCAGTGTTTGCACGCCTGCCGGAAGTGTTACGGAAGCGGAAACAGTTTGCCAGCTTTGCCAGTTGCCGGTATTGGGAACGGTTACGGTTGCCAGCACCGATCCATCAGATTTTCTTAATTGAAACTGAGCTCCTGTATTGATACTGGCTACTCTGAAGTTAACGGTGAAAGTACCTGCAGCAGCCACATTCACACTGTAATCCATCCAGTCTCCATTATCCTGATATCCTACATTAAGTCCGCCTCCAATGTCCAGAGTAGGTTCCGTTTGGATACCATACATAGCAACATAATTTTCAGCTTCTATTTTTGAACTGGAAGATGAAGGATTCACCGTTACGGTTACATTACTGGAAGCCGAGCCTCCAGAATTATCTGTGGCCATCAGGCGAAAGGTATAAGTTCCCTGTACAAGCGCGCTTGCAGAAGCAGATGCGGATGAACCGTTGGTGATAGTTGCTGAGGACGGACCGCTCAATTGACTCCAGGCATAAGAAACAATGTATCCATCTGGATCTGAAGCGGACCCGGAAAGGGTGACAGAATTGGTAGGTAGGGTAATTGATTGCGGAGAGCCTGCTGAAACCACAGGCAACTGATTGGAGGCAGAAGTAGCAAATTCCATCCAGTTGATATTCCATCCGCCGTTGGCCTGCGTGGTAATAATGCGCAATACCTGTTGGCCAGCGGAAAGATTTACACTTGCGGAAACAGTTTGCCAGCCCTGCCAGTTGCCGGTGTTGGGCACCGTAACTGTAGCCAGCACCGATCCATCCGATTTCCGTAACTGAAATTGAGCGCCGGTATTAATACTGGCAACGCGAAAGTTCACTGTATATACGCCGGAGGCAGATACAGAAACACTATAATCCATCCAGTCATTGGTATCCTGATAACCTACATCCAATCCGCCACCAATATCTGAAGTGGGCTCTGTCTGTATGCCAAACATGGAGATATAGTTCTCTGCCTCAATCCTTCCTGGAATGGGCAAAGATGAAGAAGTAGCAGCACCAAAGATCTGGCGGGCCACCACACGGTCATACAAAAAACGGTGGCCTAAATTGTTGGGGTGCACATAATCGGTTTTCCTGTCGTCTCTTAAATAATATTGTCCGTCCAGGCTAACCAGGTCATCCCAAAAATTGATGGAGTAGTTGCCAAAATTATTATAAATAGAATCCACCAGTTCCCGCAACTGGGTGCGATGCAAGAGGTCCAAATCATTCCTTGGCTGTGAGGAAGTGATATAGGCACGTACGCCCTTGCTGGTGATTAGCTGGCTAAGAGAACGGAAATTATTCATCACTTCATTTTCTGTATAGCCGGAGGAAATATCATTCGAAGGCATGCTAATGATGATGATATCTGGGTTATAGCTCAGCGCTTTAGTAACATTGGCGTTCACATCGGGTGCGGGCCTGTTGGGAGGTACAATAAAATTGTCAGGCATGATCTTGTACGTAACATATCCTCCCACGGCAAGGTTAATGATGGAAGTGTCAGGATCAGAAACCGATGTATTTTTTCTGAAATAGGTTTGAAGCCTACCCGCCCAGGAGGAATCGTAACTGGTAGCTCCGTTTCCTGAGGCTGTGGAAGATCCTAAAATGACAATTTTTTTTTGAGCATATCCATAGTTATAAAGAGCTATGGATAAGACCAGGAATAGGGATATCGCTTTTTTCATAATATTTATACGTCTACACACAGGGATCAATGCAACATTTATGGGAGTCCGAAATTACGAAAACAGTGCCAGTAATCAGGTTGGATAATAATATTTTAAGACGATTATTTGGATTTTCAATGACGGGTGTTTACTTTTACTTAGTTGCATAAACAACTATATGTCAAACAACCAATTTAAGAAGGGCGAGGTCTACAGTTTTATTACAGGCAAGGCTTCCACTGCGATTGCCCGTAGGTTACAAAAAAAATTTAATTCCGCGGGGGTGAACCTTACCATTGAACAATGGAGTGTTTTGTATCAGTTATGGAAAGAGGATGGCAGAAGTCAGCAGGAATTGTGCAATGCCACCTTTAGAGACAAGCCGAGCATTACCAGGCTCATTGATAATCTGGAAAAATTAAACCTGGTTAAAAGGGTTTCCGATGAAAAAGATCGGCGGATCAATAAGGTTTTTCTTACCAGGCAGGCACACAAGCTTCAGGAAGATACGATGGCGCTTGCCGAACAAACGCTAAATGAAGCTCTGGAAGGTGTTCCAGCAGACCAAGTAGACCTTTGCAAGGAGGTTTTGCAAAAAGTATATGATAACCTGAATACCCAGATCGTTCAGCTTTAAGTACCCATGCAAATTATTATTTAAGCAATTCCAAACATAAATAGAATATGGAAACAACTACCAACCAGATCATAAAGGGCGGAGAATGGCTCCTCAAGGAAAGTGAACCTGCTGCAACCTTTATTCCAGAATCCTTTACCGAAGAACAGAAAATGGTGAGAGATATGTGTGATCAGTTCCTGGAAACGGAAGTCATGCCCAACCTGGACCGCATTGACAATATGGAACCTGGATTCATGAAATCACTGGTGCAAAAGGCAGGTGAACAAGGACTTTTGTCTGTATCATTTCCCGAAGAATATGGGGGCCTGGGAAAGGATTTCGTTACCTCTACCATCATCAATGAATACCTCGGGGCAGGTCATTCTTTTTCTGTGGCCATATCCGCGCATACGGGAATTGGAACCCTTCCTATCCTTTATTTTGGAACTCCTGAGCAAAAACAGAAATACATTCCTAAGCTGATTACTGGTGAGTGGACAGGAGCCTATGGCTTAACAGAACCGAATAGCGGGAGTGATGCATTGGGGGCCAAAACTTCTGCACGCCTGAGTGAGGATGGTAAATATTATTTGCTGAATGGACAAAAGTGCTGGATCACCAATGGTGGTTTTGCGGATGTATATACGGTGTTTGCAAAAGTGGACGGAGATAAATTCACTGCATTTATCATTGAGCGGGGATTTGAAGGTTTCACCCAGGGTCCTGAAGAGCATAAAATAGGGATCAAGGGTTCTTCTACGGTGCAGCTGTATTTCCAGGACTGTAAAGTACCGGTGGACAATGTATTGGGGGAGATAGGGAAGGGTCATAAGATTGCCTTTAATATTCTTAATATTGGAAGGCTGAAATTATGTGCAGCCACGGTGGGTGGCGCTAAAAAAACCACCACGTTGTCTATCAATTATGCCATTACCCGCGAACAATTTAAACAACCGATTTCTAATTTCGGAGCCATCAAACATAAACTCGCTGAAATGGCGATCAGGACTTTTGCATCAGAAAGTGCTTTATACAGGACCGCCAAACTAATTGATGATCGGGAAATGCAATTACATGAAGAAGGCAAACCTTTCAATGAAGCCTTGCTGGGTGCTGCGGAAGAATATGCTATTGAATGTGCCATTTTGAAAGTCAGTGGAAGTGAAGTACTGGATTTTGTTTGTGATGAAGGCGTTCAGATACATGGAGGAAATGGCTACAGTGCAGAATACAATGTTTCGCGCGTGTACCGCGATAGCCGCATCAACCGCATTTACGAAGGTACCAATGAGATCAATCGTTTGCTGACGGTGGACATGACTTTGAAAAGAGCCATGCAGGGCAGACTGAATATGATGGGTGCCGCCATGAAGGTTTCCCAGGAACTCATGAGTATTCCTGACTTCAATGAAGAAGCAGAGGTGCCCTTCGGACCAGAAAAAAAAATCATTCATAATTTTAAAAAGGCGGTTTTGTTAACCGCAGGTGCTGCCACTCAGAAACTGATGATGAAGCTGGAAAGTGAACAGGAAATCCTCATGTGCATTGCTGATATGGCCATTGATACCTTTGTTGCAGAAAGTCTTTTGCTGCGGATCATGAAACTGTCGGAAGAAGGGAAAGACATTTCCATTTACAAAGATGTTCTTGGCTGCTTTATCAATGACGCCGCAGACAGGATCCATAAAAATGGAAAAGATGCCGTCAATTCATTTTCGGATGGTGATGAGCAGCGCATGATCCTGATGGGTATGAAAAGGTTTACAAAAGTACAGCCCTTCAATACCAAAGATGCCAGAAGACGGATTGCGGATCATCTAATCAGTAATAAAAAATATTGTCTGTAAAAAAAGCATTAAA
>JANLYU010000221.1:0-2181 GCA_031365785.1 Flavisolibacter sp.
CTGCAATCAGATCCACATCGCCATCGCCATCCACATCACAGGGGAGAATAAAATTCCACCATCCTTTTTCCGGGGCCAGTACTTTCCTGGTAAAGGTTCCCTTGTCATTGATGAATGCAATGATGCCATCCCATTCCATAGCAAGTAGAAGATCCTGGTCGCCATCCTTATCTATATCAAACCATAAAGCCTGATTGATAAAGCCTACAGTTGAAAGACCCTTGGCCAATGCGTTAGTCACATCCCTGAATTTCCCTTTCCCGTCGTTGAGCAAAAGATAAGAAACAGGAACCTGTCCGTATTCCCACGGCACTGCTTTGGCACCGATGAAAAGGTCGGTATAACCATCGCCGTTAAAATCCAAGGGCACCACCGAGGAGGCTGTCATAAATAAATGATCAAATGCCAACTCCTGTTTTGTAAGCACGCCATGCCCATCATTGAGGTAGAGTCTTGGAGTATTATGATCGTCCTTGCCATAGAATTCATTTCCACCGCTGGCAACCACCAAGTCGGGATATCCATCTTTATTCATGTCGGCCCAACAGGCAGCCACGTCTTCATCACTACTGTCCTTATCCAATGCTGGCTGTTGTGTTCTGATAAACTTTCCTCCAGCTACCTGTAAAAAAATGACGCTTTTAGAATTTCTTGCATTGCCCATAAAAACGTCGTCCATTCCATCTCCGTTGATATCGGCGATTGCCATGGCCGGACCTTCTGTAGATACCATTCCCGGAAGCAAGGGCTCGCGGTCAAATTCTACAAAATGATTTTCCGTATGTAAGAAATCAATTCCGGTGTTGTGGGTAATGTCTGTAACCTCCAGGGAGAATTCTTTATTTTGTTTCAATTGTGAGAAATCAAATAAGGGGCCGCCTTTAGCATACTTCAAAGACAATGCAGTTGTGCCATTTGGAATCACTACCCGTTGAAAAGTACGGTCTGGCCATACTACCACCATGGAATCTACCCTTGTATTTTTTGTACCTACAAGAATGGGAATTTCCATACTGGACATAAAACCCCTTGCAGCAAATTTTTCGTACGTACGTATTTCACTTTTGCTGAACAGGATCACGCGTGCACCCACGGCATTGCGGTTTTGATCGGGACCCTGGAGTGTCAGGCTGATGGATGTAGCTGAAGAATTATTTTTATTTTCATACAGAAGTACAGGCAGGTCAATATTATTTACCACCACATCCAGGTCACCATCATTATCCAGATCAGCATACACCGCGCCATTGGAAAAAGTGGACTGGTTGTTACCAATCAAAGAATCCTCATCGGCAAAGGATAGATTGCCTTTGTTTAAAAAGAATTTGTTGGGCAGCCTGATCTCCGGAAATTTTTCAATTAGCGACATGTCTTTCCCCTGCATGTTATTAGACCTAATCTTTTGCTGCACTTCGCCATTGGAAACAAAATTGATATAGTCTATATCGTTCATGCGCTTGGGAATTCCATTTGATATGAACAGGTCTTTCTGTCCGTCATTGTCAAAATCCATCCACAAGGGTGCCCAGCTCCAGTCAGTGGCTGCAATGCCGCTGTACAACCCTATTTCACTGAACATCCCGTTGCGCCTGTTCCACTGCAGATTGTTCCTGGTATACTGATGCATATACCCGACACTGGTTTTATAATGAAAAATGTCATACGAATCTTCTCCCAAAGACCGCTTCAGGATATACGGGTCAGCGGGCAACATGTCCATCGACACGATCTCCGGATAGGCATCGTTATTAACATCTGCCACATCTACGCCCATGGAAAACTGGCTGGTGTGCATCATTCTTTTTTCACCTTCCTCTTTGAACGTGCCATTCTTCTGGTTGATATAGAGGTAATCATTTTCATGAAAATCATTTCCAATATAGATATCAGGATAGCCATCCAGATTAACATCAGCCACCGCGATACCCAGGCCATACCCTATGGCTGTACTATTGATACCCGTTTGTTTAGTTACATCGGTAAAGAATTTTCCCTCATTTCTGAAAATGCGGTCACCTGACAAGGGATGGTAGGTACCTGCAAAATCAGCACGCGGCCGAAACGTTCCATTTTCATGTACAGAATGATTGAGCAGGAACATATCCAGGTCACCATCATTATCATAATCTAAAAAGGCTGCCTGGGTGCTGAATCCAGAAAAGTCCAGTCCGTATTCTTTAG
>JANLYU010000235.1:0-2109 GCA_031365785.1 Flavisolibacter sp.
AGAGTTCAACCTTCGGCTTTTTATATTTTTATTCTTCAGGAAAATGGATGCCCTCTGCGCTATTGATCTGGATACCATTCTTCCATGCCTAATGGTTTCATCTATTAAAAGAATAAAAATATAAAAAGCCGAAGGTTGAACTCTGAGTAAAAGAACAAACCTTAATTGAATAAGCACCGGATCCTTTTCTGACGAAACAATTTTTCATCAAGCGGGTCGGAAGTTTTCAATAGCCTTCCCACCAGGCATACTTTGTATCCACCTGCTGCAAGGGAATTACAAATGCGGTGCATGCGCTGATCATAGGTAAGGTCATTCGTTACCGTAAAGTAAATTTGTTTCAAGCGTTAGAATAATTATATGAAACTGCTTTATAAATTTTTTCAATCGCTTCTACAGTCTTAATCGGTTCATGCAAATCAGAAAATGAGGAGGCTGCGGATATAGAATGAATCAGGTAATTATAATAATGAGAATAGGATTTTTCATCTGAATGCATCAAATTATCGAGTTCAGTTTCAGGTATGGTTATAGAAGCGCTCGAGCTGGTCACAATCAGTTGGTTATGACCTGGCTCTCCTAAATTCCAGTGAAGCTTGCCCCTGACTCCACTTTTCATTTCCAGGATAGCTTCCCCGGATGCTTCAACTTCATCTACCCCCTTATTCAGTCCCTTGGCACTATTCATTTCTGCGTGTGCTAATGCACCAAACAGATAAATGATCAGATCAACATAACCACTAAAATATGCATACAACGCACCTCCGCCGGGGAATAATTGATGTTGCCACTTTCGCTCTAGGTCCGGTATGGCCGCAACATGTAACCCAAAAAAAAAGGAATTTTTTTTCATCACATCCGTGATCTTTTTTTTGAGTGCCACAACATCTGGCTTTGAATTCACTGGATTACACAATAGCAATTTTTTCCTGGAGAACTTCTCTGTTTCAAGCATCTGCCACGCGGCAGCGGAAGTGATACACAAGGGTCCTTCACAAAGAACATGATAACCGCTTTGTAAGGCTTTGATACAATGCTCGGCATGACAACCAGTAGGGGTACAGACGCAAATAATATCCACCTTTGAACTATTTTTCAACAGATCATCCATATCAGAATAAGCGGGCACCTGATATAAACCAGCCAGTTGTGCTGCTTTTTGAGAATCCGTATCGCAAACAGCAACCAGTTTGCCAATACGGTTTATTTGTGCTGCATGAAATGCTGCCCTGCTGCCGCAGCCGACAATGCCAAATTGGAACATGTTCCAAAAATAACCCCTTCAAAACTAATCTGACAAACACTGATGACAAAGGATGGATACTAAAAATTGATGGTATCCATATTGACGTTGTTTTCGGATTTAGCATTTTTTCTTTTGAACAGACTCATGTCAAACTTTCCAAATCTGAAATTGAAATTCAAGCGGATTACCTGTGGATCTCTCCTTCGAAGAACATCTTGTACAAAAAATGCAGACTCAGAATGTGAATCGAATTTTTTGGTTCTGAAGATATCATTCATATTGACCGAAAGAGAACCTCTTTTTTCTTTTAGGAATTCGAATCTTACTCCGGCATCAACTCCAAAATTTGGACGGATATATCCTTGCGCCGATGAACTAGGTCCTCCTCCAAACATTCCGCCACTACCGCCACCGCGGTTACCCCCTCCATTACCGCCCGGAGACGAAATTATTTTGGATTGGTAATCACCGGATAATTGCAAGGAGAAATTTTTTGGAAGTTTGAAAGTGTTATTGATTTTAAAAAAATAACTCAGGAATTGTGCCGGATCAGGTTGATCTTTTAGATCAATTTTTGCGGTAAAGAAATTGACATTGGAAGTAAGGTCCCACCATTTTGTTATTTTGTTTTTACTGGTCAGTTCTAATCCCGTGATGTAACTACTATTGGCATTGATATAACTCGAAACCAGGAGGGTGTCGTCGAAAGCAGGTACAAATTCACGGCCAATGAACCTGGTAATTAGGTTATTCGTATTTTTAAAATACATGGATGCCAGAAGGTTGTCCCGGTTTTTGAAGATTTTCGAATAAGATAGTTCCAGCGAATTGGTAAATTCTGGTTGCAGCATCGGATTCCCCCG
>JANLYU010000255.1:0-3116 GCA_031365785.1 Flavisolibacter sp.
TTAAACTGACCCTTCTGAAAATATTCCTTTGCTTCGTAAAATCTGGATTGTGGGTCACTGTAAAAGTAGGTCTGCTGTGAAAAAGTAACATGATAGCAGGTTCCCAAAAAGATAAAAAAATAAAGTTTCTTCATAAGAGGTTTATTAACCGTTGGATGTTTAACGTTGTAAAGATTCTATTTATTTCACCGGCACCCAAACATCATTCCAAACGATCTCAAAAAAATGAATAGATGAGCATGTTTAACAAAACCTGTACAATACCAGGTGTAAAAATACAACATGACAACGCGTTGCATTAAAAACATATTACATCACCCAAAATTCTTTGCGTAATCTTGCGGCAAATAAATCCAGGATGAAAAAATTATTTAGCACCGGCGTTTCAGATCATGCATTTTCTTTTGCAGTGCTGGTTCTACGTGTGGGAGCCGGTTCCTTGATGATGATTCAACATGGACTAGATAAATTGATGCATTTTGCACAAAAAACTCAACATTTTCCAGACTTTTTCGGAATTGGTTCCACTACCTCGCTTTCGCTGGTGGTCTTTGCGGAATTTTTTTGTTCTGCTTTCATTATCCTGGGGTTATTTACCAGAATCGCAGCAATTCCACTGGTCATTGCTATGGGTGTAGCCCTTGTTCTTGCCAATAAAGGGCATTTTTTTGGTGAAGGTGAAAGTGCAGGTCTTTACCTGACTTGCTTCCTGACCCTTCTATTTACGGGACCCGGTAAAATAAGCCTGGACAGGTTTGTTGGAAAATAATTGCTGGAAGGTACTATCCGGTTGATGGAAGCATGCTTTATGCTCTACCTGATGCGCTGACAGCCATATCTTCTGCACACAGGATGGGTAGGTAACATGATCACGCCCGGTGATGATCGCCCCGCCAGTTTTTGATCAGTTTTTTTATACCGTCTGCACTAAGATGATCATCTGCTGCTTTTTGAACGAGCACTGGAAATTCATCATCGTCTGCGAACCGCAATGCAATAATTTGGCCCATGGTGACCTTTGGATCAATCTTTTTACCAGTCAATAGGAAATACCTTAAGTGTTCCTCTGCTCTGATGGCCCTGTCCTGCGCCCTGAGGGCAAAGGCACGTAGGTACCAGAACATGGATATGAAAATAATTCCTGCCAGTAAAATAAGCCACGCATCGTAGATGTCATTTTCCGGTGCATGGATCAGATTCGTGATCGCTCCTCCCAGGAACGCGATGACCAGAAGTCCAGTGATGATATGAAAACCAAATACATACTGCCGGTGGTTGCTATAATTCTGTTCCTTCATAAAAATAGTTTTGGTTGGATTAAAGATAAAGATCGTTTCGGGAATGAGGCCACTACCTATTTCAAGACGTCCAGCACGCGGTACATTTTCTGGACTAAGGTGGACGCATTTCCATGATAATTATTAACCAGGAAAGAAAAAGCATATTCTTTCCCGTTACCAGACCTGTGGTAGCCGCAAAATCCTTTCACTCCATGGATGGTACCACTTTTCATTTTCATGCCATTATACTCCGGCAGTGCTTCTAAAAATCCATGATACCATGGTTGGTTTCTGGCCAACAACAACACACTGACTTGTGCATGCGTAGTCACGCGGTTAGTTGGGGAAAGGCCCGAGCCGTCCACGATATTGATCTCTGATGGATCAATACCCTTATTCTTCCAAAGGTTCTGTATCAATTCAATTCCCTTTTCATGATCTCCTATGGAAAAGTTCTCTTTTGAAATGGTATTCAACAAGGTTTCACCATACAGGTTGATGCTTTTCTGAAGGAAGTAATAGATGATGCTATCCATCGGAGGTGATATGATAGAATCCATATAAAGCATGGCCTTGCGAACCGTACTTTTTCGCTTGACCGAATCCGTATACAGTTTCAGTTGACCATTTATATGGATATCTCTAGATCGAATAAATGATAATAATTCCCGCCCGAATTGGTAGGATGGCTGAGGCATTGATCCAGAAATAGAAAATTCTATGTTCTCCTGCGGTATTGTTCCAGTTACAAAACCGTCTTTGGAATAAGGTGCTGTATATACATAACCGTTATCTCCAGAACCCCTGGGACCTGTTTTTATCCAACTATCCAATTTCAAATCATACATTTTGGGCCTTGTTCCAGAAAATTCCGCAAATCCACCTACGGTTACGGATGGCCGGAAAATGAGATCATATTGATTTTCCCTCCAGTTAAAACCCCAGCTTCCTGCTCCATAATAATTACCCAAATCCTCCCAGGTCCATCCTCCGGGTACAGGATTGATCCCAAACTTTACATCATCAATCCATACATCACCGTTGATTCTACCGATACCATGACGCTGCAAAGCGCCAGTTATTTTTTCAAGGACTGCTGTATCGCGGGTACTCTTCCACCTGAAACTTCCTAATGTAGGATCACCATTACCTTCTATATAAAGATTGCCGAGCAATTGGTGATTACGAAACCCAATGTCATAGCCTATATAAGTTTTATACCGGTAAGATCTACCCAATAATTCATAAGCAGCAGCTGCGGTAAAAATTTTTTGGGTGGAAGCTGGCGCCAGCCCAATTTGTGAATTTTTTTCATAGACCACCACCCCGGAGGTTTCCGTGACATACAAAGATATTGTTGCATGATTCAGCTGGGTATCGGATTGAAACTTTTGAAAGGCCACTTCCAGTTGCTGTGTAATAGTTTGTCCATTTACCATTACAGCATGAAGAACGAAACACACACCCACCAGCATTTTTTTGTTTGCTTCGTACATTGCACTAAAATAAGTGTTTATCAAATGGGGGAAGTAAACGCATCCATCATTACTATAGGCGACGAATTGTTGATTGGTCAGACGATTGATACCAACAGTGCATATATTGGACAGGAGCTCAATAAAATTGGCATCTGGGTAAAGAAAAGAATAGCGGTAGGTGATGTCAAGGAACACATTCTGGATGAATTGAAGGAACAAAGCAAATCTTCAGAGCTGGTGATCATTACCGGAGGTCTGGGCCCTACCGCTGATGATATTACCAAGCCCGTACTCTGTACCTACTTTCATTCCAGGATGGTCACTAATGAAATGGCTCTTCAGAATGTAAAAAATATTT
>JANLYU010000279.1:0-2384 GCA_031365785.1 Flavisolibacter sp.
CACATATCTTTCTTTGATCAGGTCAAGTGCTTCCTGAAGCGCGCTTCTTTTATCACGTTTAAAAAACCCCTGCGCACTTCCGGTTTGCTGGTGAAGCCGAAAGCCGAAAAACATTCCCGCGATCATAACCAGGGCAAAGATCAAGGGAAGCCATACCTGGAGTTTTTTATTGCGCATCTCTACTGTTACTTTGTAAATTGTTGCAAAATAGCAGTTTTGAAATCATGATTGAAGTTTCAATCCATATTTCAACAATTTATTAAGCGAATACATGGCAGTAACCTTGATAGCAGATAGCGGTGCCACAAAGGCCGAATGGTGCCTGGTTAATAATAAAAATAAACAAACCATTTTTACGCAGGGCATCAGTCCTTATTTTTTGAGTTCAGAACAGATCGAATTGCTTCTCCAAAAAGAACTCCTTGGCCAGCTCAATAAAACCAGGGTTGACGAACTATATTATTATGGAACCGGTTGCGCCAACCCAGAGAACGCCGAGAGTGTTAAAAAAGCCCTGTTGCGTTTGTTTCCTGCAGCTAAAATAGTGGTGCATACGGACCTGATGGCTGCTGCACGTTCCGTGTGCGGGCATGAAAAAGGGATTGCATGTATCCTCGGTACGGGTTCCAATTCTTGTTATTACAATGGAAAAAAAATTATCAGGAATAGTCCGGGCCTTGGGTATGTATTAGGGGATGAGGCAAGTGGCGCTTACCTTGGCAAGAAAGTGTTGCAGCATTATTTGTATCATACTTTTGATGAAGACCTTCGTTCCAGGTTTGATGCGCATTTCGTTACTACTCCGGTAGAAATCCTGGATTCCATCTATAAGAAACCTTTACCAAACCGTTATCTTGCGACTTTCACTATGTTCCTTGCTGAAAACAGAGGGCATTATATGGTTGAAAATATTATCGAAGATGGCCTGAATGATTTTTTCTTTATCCACCTTTGTAAATATGCCGAAATATGGAAGCATCCAGTGAGTTTTGTAGGGAGTGTGGCCAAGGGGTTTAGTGATGTGATCACCCAGCTATGCAGTTCTTATGAATTTGAACTGGGAACCATATTAAAAAATCCTATGGAAGGGTTGCTGAAGTATCATGCGGCGGCTAAATAGTGGAGAACTGGAATCAGACATTGTAGGTGTACTAACTGAACACAATAAAAATTGCTCAGGTATCTGAGCATTGCAGGCTATGTCAGAGTTTACAAAAATCACAGAACAAACCAGCCGGTATCATCACCTCGAATCAATGTCGATAGGCGAGCTATTGACCAATATTAATAAGGAAGACAAAACCATCGCATCGGCTGTAGAAAAAACCATCCCCCAGATCAAGCGGCTGGTGGGAGCCATTACCGATAAAATGCTGGCTGGTGGCCGGCTTTTTTATATCGGCGCCGGAACTAGCGGAAGGCTGGCAGTAGTGGATGCCAGTGAATGTCCGCCCACGTATGGGGTGCCTTATGGTCTTGTCATCGCCGTCATTGCAGGGGGTGACGAAGCCATTACAAAAGCAGTGGAAAATGCGGAAGATAACACCCGGCAGGGTTGGCTCGACCTGACTGCCCATCAGATCAATCGTAAGGATGTAGTATTAGGCATTGCTGCCAGTGGAACTACCCCCTATGTCATCAGCGCCTTGTCGGAATGTCAAAAAAGGGGTATCACTACTGGTTGTATCACCAACAATCCCGGATCTCCTTTGACGGACGTATCGGACTTTCCCATCGAGGCAGAAGTAGGACCTGAGTTCGTAACCGGATCTACCAGAATGAAAAGCGGAACCTCACAAAAACTTATCCTGAATATGATCTCCACTACCGTAATGATTCAACTGGGAAGGGTGGAAGACAATAAGATGGTGAACATGCAGCTCACTAATGAAAAGCTAATTGACCGTGGCACGAAAATGATAATGGATAAACTGGGGTTGAAGGAATATGAAATAGCCAAAGGATTATTACTTCAATTTGGAAGTGTGAAAAAAGCGGTAGACAATTATAAATTGAATGAAACCTAAGGGATTTTATATGGCTGGTGATGAATGGTCGGGTGTCATGGATCACCAATATTCCTGATGCACAATATAGAACCATATTATAACTGGAGACATATCTATGTGAGTGAAGAGGATGAACGTTCTCCTTTTTATAAAAGGGAATATTCTGAGTTCGAATTCTCTTCAACAGTGTATAATTACTACATCCACCCTCAATGGGATGATATGGGAAGTGAAACCTTGTATTTAAAAATTTTATTTGTTGATTATTTATATTAAAAACGCGCTACTCATCCTCTTGGATTTTCGCGCGTTTGCTTCCCTCTTTTGTGCTTAGTACGAGATCATGACGACTTCGACATTACGGAACCCGTCAGG
>JANLYU010000353.1:0-3461 GCA_031365785.1 Flavisolibacter sp.
GTAAACAAACTTCTAAGATCACTTCAGTGATTGGTAAGCAGGTGGTCGTTACATCTGCTGCAGGAAGTACCAACTATGTGTTGAAAGCAGGAGAAAAGATTGGTCAGTTATATGGTTATTTCCTCCTCCACAGTGTTGATCAGCTGGACGAAAGTGGCAATCCATACATTCCAAAAGCCAATCAAACCAATTATACACTGGCCAGCAATGGATGGGTAGTGAATAAAACCACCAAACAGCCTTATGTGACTCCGCTGCAATATAGTTTCGGTGATCCCAATCCGAAATTTAATATGTCATTCATCAATGACGTCAACTTCAAAGGATTTTTGAATTTTTCCATGCAGTGGGATTGGGTGAGTGGAAACCATTTGTACAACCAGACAAAGGAATGGATGTACCGCGACGGAATCCATAAAGATTATGATGTGCCCATTACCATCGATGGTAATACCGGAGCATGGAGTGCCTTTTACCGTGGTGTATACGCGCAGGTGAGCAGGAATGGTACAAAAAATTATTTTTATGAAGATGCTTCCTTCTGGAGGTTAAGAAATGTTGCACTGGCATTGGATGTTGCTAAACTCGTTAAACTTCCAATATTTCAGCGCTTGCAACTGGTTCTTTCCGGTAGAAATCTGATCACCATCACCGATTATACAGGAAGAGATCCCGAAGTCAGTTCCGGAGCTAATAACTCTGCTTTCGACAGGGGTGTAGATCACAATACTATTCCGAATTTAAAAACATACCAGGTTGGATTGAACCTTGGTTTTTAACCTATAAAAATGAAAAAAATGAATAAAAGAAAAATATTCCTGGCCCTTTTATCTGTGGTCCTCCTTGGATCCTGTAAAAAGCAGCTTGAGATTAAAAACCCTAACCAGCCTACACCTGAAAGTTCCAATACAGAACAGGGTATTATATCGCTGGCGCAGGGTGGTGTGTATGTGAATGGATTTCGTGATTTGAAATATGGAGATGGTGTATTCGGACTTTTCTGGTCAGGTGCCATGGGGTTTCATGAATTAATGGCTGACGTGATTCAGGCTGAAGCCGCCAATTCTTTCCTGAACCAGGTGGGTGTTCCTAACAAAGTAATTTTGAGTAACGGCACAGTGCTGCTTAATCCAAATGCTCCGGCACGGCAGATTGACCTGGTACGTGCCACTAATAATAATTCGAATCAGGGTTCTAATTTCACCTATTACGAATGGGCCTACATGTATTCCATGAACTATGCCATGAACAATGTGCTGGATGTATTGGGAAAGGTTTCATTTACAGGGAATGCCGCTGCCAAGAAAGCCACAATCGAAGCCTGGGCTCATTGGTGGAAAGGCTTTGCCTATGCGCGCATCGGATCCATGTACTATGCGGGTTTGATCGTTAGCGCACCAACTGGAACGAATGGTAATTATGTTTCCAAGGAAAGGATCATCGCAGAATCCAATACGGAATTGGACAAGGCAGCAACTATTCTCGGTGGCATTACCAATACTGCAGACTATGCCGAAGTGCTGGGAAAGCTAATCCCTAGTTTCAACCAGGTTGGGAATGGTGGTGTGCTTACCACGGATATGTGGAAACGTAGCATCAACACCCTGAAAGCAAGAAATATTCTTGTTAATAAGCTGGTATCTCAAATGGCAGCGGCTGACTGGACACAGATACTAACGCTTACCAACAGTGGCATACTTTCAACGGATAAGATATTCACGGGTCGTTCCAACACCACCGGGGATTTTCTAACTTCTGCCGGATCAGGTACGGTGGCAGGAAAAACACAATCAGCAGCAGCGGGAGGAAATACCTATAAACTCAGTGAGCGCTGGGTACAGGATTTCAAGCCAGGCGACAAGCGTTTTCTCAATAACGTAAAACAAACAGCCACCTGGATCGGCAACTCTGACCGCGGCCAGTCATTCAATACCAGGTATACACTGGTGAACGGAGGCTTGGGCTTACCTGGTGTTAAAGTCTATGCAAATACTGTAGTTGGCAGCAATGAACTGATTTTAGCAGGCAGTTATGAAGAAAATGAATTAATGAAAGCAGAGGCTTTGATCTATACGGGTCAGATTGACCAGGGCCTGCAGAAAATTGATGCAGTTCGTACTTATCAGGGCGCAGGCCTGGCTCCGGTAGCAGGTACAGCGCTAGCTTTGCCGGCAGCTATTACAGAACTCAGAAGTGAAAGAAGAATAGCACTGCCCTTCATTGGTCTTTCATTTTACGATGCCCGTCGATGGGGAAGGATCTTCCCTCTTAGTCAGGGAGGAGGCAGGTCGCCTGCAGTCATCGTCAAGAATGATAGCTCTGTGGATATGAATGCCACCATTGAATATGACTTTTTAGATTATTGGGACGTGCCGGATAATGAAATAGCATATAATGCCGCCGCAGCAGGCAGTGCGCCCATTAAAAATCCAAGACAGTAAATTAAATTTAACCGGGACTTTTAAGTCCCGGTTTGTTTTATGAAAAAAATATTTTTTTTAATTTTTTTCCTTTGTTCAGCATGGATGGATTCGAATGCACAGGCAAATCCCCCACCTAATGTTAGACCCGAAATGACTTTTCGTAAAAAAATCAATTTCGATTCCCAGGTCCTCATGACGGATGCTTCGGGAAGGCCCTTCAAAAATCAATATGGAGATATAAAAGGTAGTCCGTTTTTAAGCGATTATTGGAGTTATGCAACGCTGGTAACAAAATCAAATGTGGCATTTGACAGCATAAAGGTTCGCCTTGACCTTTATAAACTCGAACTCAATTTTATCAGCACTGATAAAGTGGAAATGGTGTCTACAGCAGGATCTATTCATGAAATCTTCATGCAAGATTCCACCAGTGGAAAGTTGATGAACTTCCGAAGTGGATATCCCAAAGTGGATAACCAGGACCAAAATATGTTTTACCGGGTATTATCTGATGGCCGGATTCAGCTCCTGCTGTTTGTACGCAAGGTAATTGCCACCAATAAAAATGAATTTTCTTCCGAAGAGGAAAAAATATTCTCCACGTATGAGGATTATTATGTTTTTATGAATGGAGCGCTGAAAAGAATAAAAAAGGATAAAAAATCCTTGTTGTCATGTATGGAAGACCAGAAGGAAGCAGTTGAATCCTTCTTGAAAAAAAATCCAACTAATTTTAAAAATGAAGCAGACCTGGTAAAATTATTCAACTATTATAATTCACTTTGATTCTCCCGTTCACAATTTGATTTCCTCCCCATTTTTATCAAAAAAACGGAATTCGGTAAGGTAATAATTGGAATCTGTTTTGAGGTGAATACTCTGGCCGTATTTACGTTTCCATTTCGATGCCTTAGACCACAACCAGCCTTTGGTAAGGTAGGCATAAACAATAGGGTGAACAATGATGGAAAGATCGCGGTGCTTGTGCGTGATCAGATAATTGAGGTTTTTTTCCATCTCATCTTCGAGAATCAGGGT
>JANLYU010000365.1:0-6756 GCA_031365785.1 Flavisolibacter sp.
ATAAAATTTCCGTGGGATTCCCCGGTTATGTAAAAACTGGTGTAATTAAAACTACGCCTAGGCCTTGAAGGTCCGCATCATTTACAATTTTTACGGGACGCTTTAGAGCTTCTGACAACAGCCTGGTAAAATCTACATCCTTCCAGACTTCGCTACCAAGGTTCGGTGCAGTTTTAATTACACCAGTTTTTACATAACCGGGGAATCCCACGGAAATTTTATCGTAGACCGGAAAGTCTTTTGTAAGCGTTTGTATTGTACTTATTACCGCCGCGGGAGAAGCTGGGTAAGGAGTGTCTAGTTTTTTATACCCTACCAGTGTTTCACCTGTTTTATTCAAAATAATGGCTTTAATATGTGAGCCACCAATGTCAATCACTAATATCTTTTCCTCCGGTTTTGAATCTGTCATAGTTGTGTGGTTAGTTGTTTTTTTGTGACTGGATAAAATTGGTGAGGATTCCGGGATGTCAACGAAAAGCTTTTTACACTTATTGTCTTATCTAAGATAACCTATAGAAAATATGTTCTTACACTTCCCGCCTATTGGAATGTGGCTTTTAATATAGCAGCTATTTAGTACATACTTAATTTTTTCAGCGGAGCGTAAGACGCAAAAAGCAGGACCTTATAGAGTTCGACTTATTGCGTCTTTTGTGGGGTACCGGAATCCCTGCCTGCGTGACGCAGTCAGGCAGGGAACCGATGTCAAAGTTGTGGGGTTCCGGAATCCCTGCCTGCGTGACGCAGTCAGGCAGGGAACCGATGTCAAAGTTGTGGAGGTGACCGGAATCGAACCGGTGTCCAAACAAGATGCTCAATAGCTTTCTACATGCTTATTTCTGCATTGATTGTCGGAAAATGACAGGAACAGAACACACCAATCATTTCCTTAGCTGCATGTTCTTAAGCAGCGGTCACAGCCTTCCGCTGCAGCAGCCTGTTTATTTTTGATTTAGGCGGAGTAACGAGGTACAGACAAACCTGCTATCTCGGCCAAAATGGTGCACTAATTAATAATTAGGCAGCCATGGCATACTGAGTATTGCCATTTGAAGTTTGAATATTCAGATTTACGAGCTAATTATCCAACGCTCGGCATGCTTACACTATCAAAGATCATTGCTGTCAAAACCATACACCCCCTGAGAAATTGTGTTGAATGTTAAATGATAAATGTTGCATGAAATACCATTACAAAATCTATCCACATCTTGACTAAAACAGCCAATAAAATTACGAAAACATCATTAGAAACCGGATTAATGAACATTTAAATTATTTCACCTTAATCATTTTAACTGCTCTACTTTCATCAGGCAAATTCCCACTCACATACAGTTTCAAAGTGCAAAACAGTATTTCAATGCCTTTACGGTAATGAATTGATGGATCAATAATTCGAAACGATGTTCGACATTATATCGCGCGGCGCGTGGCGCGAATCGTGAAGCTATTTAAATAGCCTCCAAATGTCCAGTCCAAATGCATACAACATGAGTCCAAGTAATAAAACCATTCCCACCATTTGTGAATACTCCATGAACTTGTCGCTTGGCTTGCGTCTGGTAATCATTTCATAAATCGTAAACAACGCATGGCCTCCATCCAGACCAGGTACAGGAAGTACATTCATAAAAGCAAGAATAATAGAAAATATCGCTGTCAGCGTCCAGAAGCTTTCCCAGTCCCAGCTGCCCGGAAAAATATTACCTATGCTGATCACACTTCCCAGGGAATCTCTTACCCTCACTTCTTTAGAAGTAAAAAGTTGTTTGAGATTTTGTACATATTTACTGAGCGTGTTAAAAGACCTTTTAATACCCGCTGGTATGGCTTCCGCAAAACTATAAAGGATGTGCTTTGTTCCCAGGATCTTGTCTGGTCCCTGGAAACCAATATTTCTCATGCCTTTATCATCATATGTAACCACTGCTTTTACCGTATCGGCATTATTTCTCAACAGTAGTAGTTCCGCATCCTTGTTCTTGTATTCCGCGAACGGGAACATGTCGGTATTATACACAATGGGTGTTCCATTGAATCCAATTAATTGATCATTTTTACGAATCGTGCCGCTGACTACCTTCGTATTTTTCAATACGGTATCTATCACCAAAGGATATCTGATGTAGGTGAATCCACCGAGTTTATTTTCATTTAATTGTTTAATAAATCCCTGGGGAATGGGCAATTCCATGGTTTGGCCATGGCGTTCTACCGTGATACTTTTGGCTTCGTTGGTAATAATTTCGGGTCCTACTGTTCCTACTTTTTCCACAGGCTTTCCTGCAACGGCAATAATTTTATCGCCATCCATCACACCGATCCTTTTTCCAAGGCTATCAGAAAACACGCCATATTTTAAATTCTCAATGGGTATGAACTTTTCACCCCACACCCAGGTGATCATAATAAAAATCACCAGCGCGAGGAGTACATTAACGGTGACACCTCCCAGCATAATGATCAGCCTTTGCCAGGCAGGCTTACTCCTGAATTCATAAGGCTGTGCCGGCTGATTCAGTTGAGCCTTGTCCATGCTTTCATCGATCATCCCGGAAATTTTTACATATCCGCCCAATGGAATCCAACCCAAACCATATTCCGTTTCACCAATTTTTTTCTTCACCACGGAAAACCATGGATTGAAAAAAAGATAGAATTTTTCTACCCGGCACCGGAACCATTTAGAAGGAAGAAAATGTCCCAGTTCGTGTAATATAACCAGGATGGAAAAAGATAAAATGAATTGGGCTGCCTTGATACCAATGGATGGCCAGTCTATCGCAAGTAAAAACATATTGATGTTGAGAATTTAAGGAGGGACAAATATCACCTAAATGAGGAATAAATCAGAGATGTCCTGTAATTATTAGAAACATATAACATAACTACAGCTTAATGAGGTCAGCGGCGTAGTTGCGTGCCTCTCCGTCACTTTCAAAATATTCTTCTAATGAAGGTTGCTGAATGTAAGAAACCTGTTGCATGGTTCGTTCTATAACATCTGTCATATCCAGGAATCCAATCCTGTTACGTAAAAATGCATATACCGCAATTTCATTGGCCGCATTCATGATACAGGGAAGGTTCCCCCCCCGGCTGAGTGCATCCATAGCGAGACCAAGGTTGCGGAAGGTTTTAAGATCAGGTTCTTCAAACGTGAGGTTTCTTATTTTTTTAAAGTCACACCTGGGGTAGTCATTCTGGATCCTTTGAGGAAAGGTCAGCGCATACTGAATGGGCAGCTTCATATCCGGAAGGCCGAGTTGTGCCTTCACACTTCCATCCTGGAATTGCACCATCGAGTGTACGATGCTTTGAGGATGAACCAGCACTTCGATCTGGTCTGAATGAAGATTGAACAACCACCTGGCTTCAATCATTTCAAGTCCCTTATTCATCAGCGTTGCGGAATCAATACTGATTTTGGCACCCATCGACCAGTTGGGATGTTGCAGGGCATGTTCCCTTTTGACATTCAGCAGGTAATTGGGCTTTTTACCAAGAAAAGGACCACCAGAAGCGGTGAGGATGATCTTTTCAATAGGATTGCGCATTTCGCCAACCAGGCACTGAAAAATAGCCGAGTGCTCAGAATCAACTGGAATTACAGGCACCCTCTTTTCAATGGCTTTCTGCATGATGATGTCGCCTGCCACTACCAGTGTTTCCTTATTGGCCAAAGCAATAGTTTTGCCTGCATCGATGGCATTGAGTGTGGGCTTAAGGCCTGCATACCCAACAATTGCAGCGAGCATCAGGTCATACACATCCATTGATGCCACTTCATCTAAAGAATGTTCCCCTGCAAATACTTTTACGCTGGTACCCGCCAATGCTTCCTTTACCTTGGAATATTTCTTTTCATCGGCCACCACCACCATATTCGGTTTGAATTTCAGGGCCTGCTGGATCAGCAGATCATCGTTGGCACCTGCAGTAAGCACTTCTACTGAAAACTTTTCCGGGTGGGCTTCTATTACTTCCAGAGCCTGGGTTCCGATAGAACCTGTGGAGCCAAAGATGGCAATGCGTTTAGGAAATAATGGTTGATTCATTTATACGTAAGCAACAAGTTAGTCATTCAATTGGTCAATGTCAATGACACATCGGGTGCAAGTGACATCATTTTGTTTGAAGTTCTACGGTCCATTTCGACAATTCATCAGCTATTAAACGATCATTACTCAACCGGGGTACTTTATTCTGCCCACCCAGTTTACCAATCGATTTCATATAATCAATGAAACCATTTTTCTTTACCGTATTGATCCTCAGAGGCTGTAAAATATTTCCTGTGATCAGGTCATCATAGTAAATATTTTTTTGTCTCATCATTGTATTTACTTTCACTGCAAAACTATTGATGTCGGAAGGTTCTTTCTCAAATTCTATAAACCATTCGTGAAAACTCTTTCCCTCTCCCTGTTGTATCATAGGAGCCACCGTGAATTCTGTGATGCGCACATTTTCTTCCAGGGCTGCCATAAGCAAACTTTGTTCCACTTCTTCTCCAATCACGTGTTCACCAAACGCGGATATAAAATGTTTGGTGCGGCCGGTTACCACGATTCTGTATGGATTGGTACTCACAAATTTTATGGTATCTCCAAGGTTATAGCCCCATAAACCTGCATTGTTATTGATGATCAGGGCATAATTTTCATCTTTTTTTACTTCATGGAGCGATAACCGGGTTGGATGCTCCGTAAAGATTTCAGCCGCAGGAACAAATTCGAAAAAAATCCCACTATTCGTATTCAGCAGGAGACCTTCCTCCTGCTGGCCGTCCTGGAAGGCAAAAAAGCCTTCAGAAGCCGGGAAAGTTTCAATATCATCTACTTTCTTTCCAATACTTTCAAATAATTTGGCTTTATAAGGTTCAAAATTGACCCCTCCATGTACCATTACTGAAAAATTTGGAAATAGGTCTTTGATCTTTTTACCACTTTTTTCAGTTAACCTGTCAAAATACATTTGCACCCAGGGTGGAATACCGCTGATCAGGGTCATATCCTCCCGGATGGTCTCCTCCACAATCCTTTCCAGCTTGGATTCCCAATCCTCCACACAATTGGTTTCGTAACTGGGTAGCTGGTTAGATCGCAGATAGGAAGGTATATGGTGGTTGACAATGCCACTCAGCCGTCCTGTGGGTATGTCTGCTATTCTTTCCAATTCGGGTGAACCAGACAGAAAGATCAATTTTCCATCAGCAAATGCCGTATTACCGGTTTCAGCCATGTAACACAACAAAGCATTCCGGGCTGTATTGATATGGTTGTGAATGGATTCCTTTGAAATAGGGATATACTTGATTCCGCTGGTAGTGCCCGATGTTTTAGCGAAATATATAGGCTTTCCTTTCCAAAGGATATTGTGCTTGCCTTCTTTGATCTTTTGGATATAAGGCTTCAGGGCTTCATAATCCCTGATGGGGATGGCCGCCTTGAATTCCGGATAAGAATTGACCTGGCCCAGGCCATGTTCCTTCCCGAACTCGGTGGTCCTTCCTACTTTGATGAGATCTTTCAAAATAGCGTCCTGGTCCTGCAACGCAGACGACATGCCCTTCCGGATCTTTGCATATATATAGGATGCAAATGGCTTTGCTACGATGGATTTAATCTTCATGACAAGCTGAAACGGCACGAATCTAGGCTAATTGGGGCATAGTTCATGGATGACAGTTCCTCATTCATGTTGCAGCCTGGGTACTTTCGGATCCTCCACTACCATTAATGGTTATCTCTTTAACAGGTTCTATCAGCGTGATATTTCCACATGAATAACCAGGTTGATCTTATCTTTTTTATATCTCCATTTCTCCTTACCTTTGCCCACCTAATTTTTGAACCGTTATGTTCGCAATAGTAAAAATAGCTGGTAAGCAATTCAAGGTCGAAAAAGACCAAACCTTATACATTCCAAATGTCAGTGGTAAGACCGGTGACAAATTAGAATTTGCAGATGTGATCCTTGCCGATAACAACGGTAATCTAAAATTCAGTAACTCAGGTATCAAGATCCAGGCAGAAATTCTTGACCAGGTAAAAGGAGATAAGGTGATCGCATACAAACAAAAACGCCGCAAAGGTTTTCGTAAAAAACACGGACATCGCACCCACTACACAAAAATCAAAATCAGTCAGATCGCTTGATCGTGATTGGTGGTAGCAATTCATAAATTTTAAACTCAAACATTTCATAATGGCACACAAAAAAGGAGAAGGCAGCGTTAAGAACGGCCGTGACTCTAACAGCAAACGTCTGGGTGTGAAAATATTTGGTGGCCAGGCCGCCATTTCAGGAAATATCATCGTTCGTCAAAGAGGAACGGTGTATCATCCGGGCAAAAATGTGGGCGTTGGTAAAGACTTTACGCTCTTCGCACTGACCGATGGTGTGGTCGAATTTCGGAAAGGAAGACAGGACAGAACGTTTGTTTCCGTTTCGGACGCTGAACCCTCGGCCTAATATTTGTTATTTAATAGTTAGCCCAAAATTTGATAGTTTAAAAATTATTTATACTTTTACGACTGTTAAATTCTTTTTTATTACTAACCATTAAATTCAAAACAAAATGGCAACAGCAAAAAAAGCCGCTAGAAAAGGCACAAAGAAAGCCTCTAAGAAAGCAGCTCCAAGAAAAGCAGCTAAGAAAGCTTCTAAGAAAAGCTCTTCTAAGAAGAGTTCAAAGAGAAAATAAAACCTTTGATCTAAAGGTCAATCGAGTCCCGGGAAACTGGG
>JANLYU010000408.1:0-3169 GCA_031365785.1 Flavisolibacter sp.
AAAAATAATATCCAGGGGATGAAAGAACTGGGTCTTGCCGAAGCATTACTGATTGGATATAAAAATGACCTGGATCAAACGCTGGTACAAGCTTATACTTCTACAGGTGTAGTACATATCATCGCCATCTCAGGCATGCACCTGGCGATTATTTACGGGATGATAGTTTGGTTGACCAGTTGGTTGAAAAATAACAACTGGCTTCGTGTCATCATCATGATTGGAGGCCTTTGGTTGTTTACACTGATGGCTGGTGGCCAGGCATCAGTGGTGCGGTCGTGTGTGATGTTTACCTGCATCGGATTGGGAAATTTGTTTAAAAGAAAATCCTCTGTTTTTAACACCCTCGCCCTGTCTGCTTTCCTTCTCCTTTGTTACCAGCCCTTATGGATTTGGGATATAGGTTTCCAGCTTTCGTATGCTGCAGTTTTTAGCATCCTTCTCTTTTACAGAAAAATATATCAATGCTTATTGGTTCAAAATAAATTGTTGGATGCGATCTGGAAATCGACGGCCATCACGATCGCCGCCCAAATCCTCACCACACCGTTGTCTGTTTATCACTTTCATCAATTTCCATTATTATTCCTGATGACCAACCTGGTGGCTGTTCCACTTTCCAGTTTGATCTTATTCATAGAGATTTTTCTTTTTTCCGTTTCCTGGTTTACGGGGCTGTCGAAAATTTGCGGACAGGTGGTTAAAATAATGATTGAAGGGATGAACCTGTATATAGAAAGGCTGGAAAAAATACCTTTTGCCCTGTGGGGTGGATTATCTATTTCCCTGATTCAGGTCCTGCTCCTATTCATCATTATTACAGGACTATACACCTGGCTGTCAGAGAAACGGAAGGTTTCATTTTTGATAGCGGTGACGGCACTGCTTTCCTTTATGATGTTGAGAACCTATTCTTTTATGATGGCGAGTCATCAAAAAAAAATGATAGTTTATCACCTGCCCAGGCATTTTGCTATGGAATTGATCAGCGGGCGATCTGCTGTATTGCTGTGCGACAGTACGTTGAAAATGAAAGAAATTTCAGATTACAATTCATCTTCACACACCCTTTATAGAATCCGGGACCAAATCTCCAAAAAACTTTCCCATGATTTGGAATTTGATGGCCGCCGGATGGTAATAGTGGATCAATCCTATCATTTTTCTTGCTCTTTTGTAAAAAAGAAAATCGACTTCCTGATACTCACCAGTAACGCCCCTCGGGATATACTTCCACTACTTCAAACTTTCAACCTGGAGCTGGTTATTATGGATGGCACTTCCCCAAAGTGGAAAGTGCAAAGCTGGAGAAAAGAATGCGATTCTTTACACCTACCCTATTTTGATATTTCAGAAAAAGGCGCTTTTGTCAGGAATTTATAGCCCCTACCTTTGCCCACCATGTCATTAGAAGATCATCTAATACCTCGACTTGTGAATCCATAACACACATGAATCACCTTAGATGTCTTCAAAAGTTGAACCTTCCAGGAGGCCGGCAAAACAACAATGGATGTGAAACCTATAGCTACCCTTCAAGGTTCTTTATTTGACAGGAAGGGTGACGATTGCGATAGAAAAGTGATAGAGAATCACTGTAATATTTATACATGAATAAAAAAATCACATCGGCGCTGATTTCTGTTTTTTATAAAGATGGACTCGAACCACTTATCAGAGAGTTGGAAAAATCAGGTGTCACCATTTATTCCACCGGGGGAACACGGAAATTTATAGAAGAGCTGAATATAGAAGTGATTCCGGTAGAGAACCTCACGTCTTATCCTTCGATCCTGGGAGGACGTGTAAAAACCTTACATCCTTCTGTTTTTGGTGGCATTTTGGGAAGAAGGAACAACGAAACTGATGTGGAGGAAATGAAGGAATTTGAAATTCCTGTAATTGACCTGGTAATCGTGGACCTATATCCTTTTACTTCCACACTAATGGAAGTGAATCACCCCTCTTTCCGCGGAGGTCCAAATGAAGCTGAGAACCTGGTCATTGAAAAAATTGACATTGGCGGTCCGTCCATGATCCGCGCAGCAGCAAAGAATTATAGTGATGTTACTGTCATTGCCTCAAAAGATGCCTACATGCAGCTGTTGTTCCTCTTACAAAATCAACAAGGTTCACTGAGCCTGGAACAAAGGAAAGCATTTGCCGCAAGTGCCTTCCGCATAGTGGCTGATTATGACATTGCCATCAGTAATTATTTTAACCAGGATCAACCACTTAGCGTTTTAGGATCAGGTGCACAAACAATTTTGCGTTACGGTGAAAATCCTCATCAGAAAGGTATTTTTTATGGAGACCTCGGAGGTTGTTTTCAGCAGTTGAACGGAAAAGAAATCTCCTATAACAATCTCGTTGATATCGATGCCGCTATTGAATTGATGAAAGAGTTCCAGACAGTGGAAGGAATTGCTTCCGGGCAAGATGTGGTGTTTGCGATTATCAAGCATACTAATGTATGTGGTATCGCTATGAGAGAAACTGCGGCAGACGCCTGGAAGGATGCACTAGCCGGTGATCCTGAAAGTGCTTTTGGCGGAGTATTGATTTGTAATGGTGATGTAGATGTAACATTGGCCCAGGCTGTGAACGAAATATTTTTTGAGGTTTTACTGGCGCCTTCTTTTACAGTAGAAGCCCTTAGGATATTAAAAACAAAAAAGAACCGGATTATTTTACAATGGAAGGATACCAACACGGGAGTCAACATGTATAAAAATGTATTGAATGGAACCCTTCAGCAGGTAAAAGATAGGGGAAATTTCGAAAAATGGGAGGAGACAGGAGGGCGGCACGCCAGTGAAAAGGAAAAACAAGACCTTTCTTTTGCCAATATCGTGTGCAAACATTTAAAGTCAAATGCCATTGCTCTCGTTAAGAACAAGCAACTGATAGGTAAAGGGTGTGGACAAACGAGTCGTATTGATTCTTTACGTCAGGCCATAGAAAAAGCGAAACAATTTGATTTTGATCTCAGAGGATCGGTGATGGCCAGTGATGCCTTTTTCCCATTCAATGATTGTGTAAAGATGGGAAATGAAGAAGGTATCACTGCATTCATTCAACCCGGTGGTTCCATCAGGGATAAGGATAGTATTGATTTTTGCAGAGTACATAATCTGGCAATGGTTCTCACTGGAACCAGGCATTTTAA
>JANLYU010000423.1:0-4276 GCA_031365785.1 Flavisolibacter sp.
TGACCAACGAAAATGATCTTAAATTCATCGCTCAGGATCAAAATCAAATTCAAGTAGCCCGGGGCATCCTGGCAGCTATCCATAAGTATGCTACCTATTAGTTTTCAAAGTAAAGAGAAGGAGATTATTAAGCATCCTGCTTCCTAAAGTGGCTGGTCTACCTGTACACTATGCGTTCATTTGCTAACACGAGATGAAGTTCATTAGAAGGGGCCGATTCCACTTTTCCGATTACCTGGGCATCAACATGAAATTTTTTGCATAGACTGATCAGAGAATCTGCCTGATGTTCATCGGTATATATTTCCAACCGGCATCCCATATTAAAAACCTGATACATTTCCCTGCTGTCCGCTCCACATGATTTCTGAATGATGCCGAATATGGGAGGAACTTCAAATAAATTATCCTTGATGATCCGCACCCCTTCGGGCACATACTTCATACATTTGGTTTGTCCACCACCGCTGCAATGAACCATTCCATGCACGGCATCCGGAAGTGTTTCAAGTATAAGCTTTACAACTGGAGCAAATGTTCTGGTTGCGGACAACGCTAATTTTCCGATGCTGCTGTCAAATGCATCTCCTTTAAAGTGAATCGTTACCTTATCAGTAAGCCGGTGCTCCCCCATATACACCACCTCATTGCCCAGAGAAGGATCATACGATTCAGGAAAATGGTCTTTGTAATATTTGGTGATCAGGTCGTGGCGCGCACTCGTTAAGCCGTTGCTGCCAATGCCGCTATTATATTCCTGCTCATAGGAAGAAAGGCCAAAGCCTGCCACCCCAACGATCACGTTTCCTGCCCGGATGCCTTCATTCGTCACCAGCTTGTTTTTAGGCCACCTGGCGGTCATGGTTCCATTCACGGCAATGGTACGAACTACGTCACCGACATCTGCTGTTTCTCCACCCAGGAATGAAATGGTAACTCCATGGAGTTGCATGGTGTCAAAAAATTCCTGTGTCCCTTCTATAATCATGCGGAGCACCTCACCAGGTATCAAATGTTTGTTGCGGTCAATGGAAGAACTAAAAAGGATGTTTTTATAGATACCTACACAGAGCAAGTCGTCAAGGTTCATCACAATGGCGTCCTGGGCTATTCCTTTCCAAACGGATAGGTCGCCGGTTTCTTTCCAGTACAGGTAAGCCAAAATACTTTTGGTACCTGCTCCATCTGCATGCATCACATTCACCCAGTTTTCGTCATTACCCAGAATGTCCTGATATACTTTGCAAAATGATTTGGGATAAAGTCCTTTATCCATATTTATGGTGGCAGCATGAACCTCTTCTTTCTGTGCAGAAACCCCCCTCTTTGAATATAAAGACATCTAACAAAACTAGGGCATAAAAACAGTACTTGTTCATGTGTGATGCGGAATCATTTTCTTAGTTTTTTAGAAACAACAATTTATTATGAAAGCGTTGGTTATTTGCCGGTAGCAATGGCTATTTACCTCAAACCATTTCCATTAACTTAGCGCCCTATTATGCAGGTTCACCGTTCCATTAATGATCTACCAAAATTCTTTAATGCTGTTATTACAATCGGAACTTTTGACGGAGTTCACCGTGGACATATAAAGATCATAGAAGCTTTAAAAAATGAAGCCAAACTGGTACGTGGACAGTCTGTCCTCATTACTTTTCATCCCCATCCCCGAAAAATTTTGAATAGTAAAGAGCCGTTGGAGCTGATCAACACCCTGGAAGAAAAAACAGAGCTTCTTTCAACTACGGGAATTGATCATCTTGTAATTGTACCTTTCACTTTACCTTTTGCGCACCAGACTGCCCAAGAGTACATGGAAAATTTTCTGATATCCAAATTTCAACCTCATACCATCATCATTGGATTTGACCATCATTTTGGTAAAGACCGTAAAGGAAATTATCGCCTACTCGAAGAAAAATCCGTTCAATACCGCTTCCGCCTCGTGGAAATTCCAAGGTATTTGCTGGATGAAATTGGTGTTAGCTCTACAAAGATCAGAAATGCAATTAAGGAAAATGACTTTCTAACAGCCAATAAATTATTGGGATATGATTTCTTTTTTGAGGGCACTGTCATCAAAGGGGATCAGCTGGGAAGGAAACTGGGTTACCCCACTGCTAACCTGAAGTACGAAGATGCAGATAAGGTCCGTTTAGGCCAAGGGGTTTTTGCCGTGATGGTAATGGTCGATCATATTTGGTTTAAAGGAATGCTGAGTATTGGAAACCGACCCACTGTAGGACGGTCAGATGAACGCATAGAAGTTAATATTTTTGACTTTGATAAGGACATCTATGGTCAAAAAATCAGGGTGGCTGTGAAAAGCTATTTACGGCCCCAGGAAAAATATGCTACTTTGGATAACCTGGTGGTTCAACTGGGTGAGGATAAGAAAGCCAGCCTCGAAGTGCTTTGATCTAACCTTTTCACGCAGCAATCATTTTAGCCACCATTTCCTTCAGCAACATCGCATCACTGGTTCCTGCATCATGAACTCCAATTCCTTTCAGATTATATTGGTGCAAGAGAAGAATTATTTTTTCAACCTCGCTATAATTATACGTCATCGCTGTTTTTAAATAATCTCTGACAAAAAAATTGTTGATACCAATAGCTGCCGCAACAGATTTTTCATCCCTTGAAGTCAGACTATATATCATTTGTACTTTGGAAAAAAAATTATATAGTGATGGAAAGATCAATGGAAGCGGGGCTGCTTTTGGATTAGATTCAAAATACTGGATAATTCTTACGGCTTTATACAGGTCTTTATGGGCAATAGCCTGTTGCAATTCAAATACATTAAATTCCTTGCTGATGCCTACAAAATTCTCAATGTCATCTTCAGTGATGTTTTTTCTTTCACTCAGGTTGAGCAGCAGTTTATTGATTTCATTATTCAGGCGGTTCAGGTCGTTACCAATATGATCGATGAGCAGATGAAGCGCTTTATTTCCAATTTTATACCCTTTGTTTTCTACCAGGTCATTCGTCCATTGGGGGAGCGCATTATCGTAGAGCTTTTTGGTGGAGAGCACCACAGCATTATCTTTTAACAATTTGGCAAGCTTTGTCCTGCCGTCTACTTTTTTATTCTTATAGGCTATAAAAAAAAGTGTTGATACCAGGGGTCTTTCGATGTACTGTTCCAGTTTTTCAATATCCCGCATGGATTGGGCTTCTTTCAATATAACTACCTGAAGACTTGCGAACATGGGATATTTCATGCAACTGTTTACGAGATCGGTCCAGGAAGCATCTCTGCCATAAAAAATAGAAAGGTTAAAACCTGCCTCTTCTTCTGTTAAAATGTGGTGTTCTGCATGGAATATTACCTGGTCGATGAAGTATTCTTCTTCCCCCTCCAGCCAGTAAACTGGCTGGAATTTCCTTTTTTCCAGATCATTAAGTATCTTTTCAACAGTCATTTTACCTTCTTATTCAAAATCAATGGTTTATTTTTGTGGCACGGTTTTCGGAAGATGAGGCTGCGTTCAAAAATAAGTCTTCACAACTTCTTATAAAATTCAATTATCGATTCACTAAAACCTCTACCATGGCAAATACAAATTATCCATCTACAGAAAATCCACAACCCAACAGGACCGCTAAAAATAATAACACTACCAAGAACATTATCATAGGTGTTTTAGCTGCCGGCCTTTTAGGAACATGGGCTTATTTCCTGTATGATAAGAATGATTCCAACAAGCAGATTCAGGAAAAAACTCTTGCCGTGAATCAATCTGAAACCGCAAGACAAACTTTGAAAGATGAATATGATATTACACTGCAGCGTTTGGATTCATTAACCGGCGACAACAATAATAAAGCTGGGATGATCACAGACCGTAATTCTGAGATCAGTAAATTAAAAAAAGAGATCAGCAATATCCTCAATAAAAGAAACGCGAGTGAGTCAGAGTTGAAAAGGGCCAAAGGCCTGATCGCTGAATTGAATGATAAAATTGCGAACCTTGAAGCTGAAAATGCAAGATTGAATGGTGAAAATCAGCAACTCGCTTCTTCCAATACCCAGCTGAGTCAGGAGAAAACCGTCTTGGAAAGTAACCTTCAAACTACCACTACACAAAAGGAAGAATTGGCCAAAACTGTGGATGTAGCTTCTACCTTTACTGCTTCTAACATTCAGATAACACCGGTGGATGAGAAGAAAAAAGGAAAAGAAAAAACAACCACCAATGCCAAGCGCGTGGACAAACTGGTAGTTACCTTTGACGTTGAAAATCGCGTGGCGCGCTCAGGTCCA
>JANLYU010000424.1:0-17207 GCA_031365785.1 Flavisolibacter sp.
TATAATATCCCCCCCACCATAATAGGATTACACTGGTTCTGAGATCTGTTACCGGTGTCCTTGTCATTTGAAGTATAGGTCCAGGCTACCTGAAGCTGGGCTACAGTGCTGGTATTAATTTGATCATTGCTGGAATATCTTAATCCATCCCTGGTTCCGGCATAGGCATTCCAGGTGCTGTAATCATTTATTTTGGAAAAAGACGCTGAGGGTGCATTTCTACAGGATATGAAATACAGTGAAAAAAATATGATTAGCCTATATTTATTGATCATTAAATTAGTTTATACATCAGAAATAAAATACAAGGCATTTTAAGGTATGAAAATTTGTTCAGATTCAGCCTTGATGTGTGGAGGTTTGAGAAATTAATATGCAGAGAAATGGCTTAAAGTATGAACTCTACCAACGGTACATAAAAGAGTCATACATGAATCTTCCTGCTGTTATGGAAGTAGTGATGAACTGCCAGCGTGATAAATAAATTAGGGAAAGGATCGTTGCCATTTTCCATCAACCAGGCAATCCCTTAGGTTTGATTACAAGGTTTTTGGCTTTTGCATGTAAAACAATATGAATTAGAAATAGTGAGTCTTTAGTTCATACTTACCAAAAGGCTCATTGAATTCTGTTTAATTTATTAAGATGTGCTATCAATTGAAGGATGAGGTAATAAGACCTTTTGTTGATCGTCATCTACAATAGTCAAACTTTGCGTTCATGGCATTCCGTAGAAAAATCAGGGACATTCCGTGGAAGAAAGCTGTACGGTTTTGACCGGAGACTTTTTATTCCCTTCAGGATTCATGATGACTGCCAGCGCTTTGATAAGCACCTTTTCACCCGAAGCTTTTTGGGAACGGTTCATACTTTCAGTAGATGGTTGGGAAAAACTGTGCATATATAGAACACAGCAAAAGATGGAGAGCAGTTTTTTCATAGGTTTTGGATCTGTTTGTAAGATAATAAATGGATCTCGTTTATGCAAGATTTACTCCTGAAAATTCCTCCTGTTCAACCCGTTATGAATATCTTGCATGGATAATTTTATGATTGTAAACAGCTACTCAGGGATTGATAAAGGGATGCAAGTTGATACCCTATAATTTTAAAATTTTCTCAACCAGAGACTGTCTGACTTTTGGAAAAATTAGGTGATTTTACTTCCAGGATAGTCATGGAAATCTTTCGAGACCTCATGGCACAGCTTTTTTATCATTCTACTAAAATTTACTATGTCTGAAGGAAAGAAAGGCCAGAATCCTCAACAGGGTCAAAAGCCAGAAGAAAAAAATGAGGTTTTTGGGGAACGTTTTGAAAGTGATACCCAAAAGATCATTCACAGGCATCTCGAAAATAAGGACGATGTCATCACTGATGAAGATATCCGTAATGTAAGGGTAGGCATGTCACCAGAAATGGATGAGCCGACAGAAGTGCGTTTTGAAAGGGACGATAAAATAGATGAAGTAGAAGAAAAATACATTGGTGAAGAAGCTAAAAATGACCACCAGCCATCTCCCGATAAATTTATCACTCCCTGGGATGCCATTGATCCTAAACAATAATCATTGTCCTGGATGGTAGGTTTTTTCGGCATGTAAAATGACGTCTTCTTTATAAAAAAGCACCTCCTTAAAATTACCGTCAATATATCTGGATGCCTGATCTGTAAAATGTTTTGATCCCGGGTCAAATGATTGCCCCCCGGTAATTACAGACCTGGCTTTTACTTTTTTTCCAAATTCCACGCATGCAATAAAACTATTCCCAGAGATGCCGTATCGTTTGATGGTCTGGGGCAATGTGGTTGATACAAAGGAAGGCAGGGATCCCCACAGGGCGGCAGCCATACCCACTGGCAAACTAGGAAGCTCATCACTGAAGTTTCCTTCAGATGTTCTCTGGTATCTATTGATGGTTCCCCATTCTACTTTCCACGTACCGAATTTTTTTTCAAGGTCTTTCAGTGTTTCTGCAAAAAGTGCCACCCGTTTGATGGGTGTTGTATTTTCCATCATAGAGTGGATCAAGCCCACATTATTGGTTTGTTGATAAGGATGTGCAGGTGGCGATGCCAAAAGTAACATTCGGTAACCCCATTCAATGGCCAGGGTGGTAGCTACGGAAGTCGCTGCTGCATTTCTATCCCAATCTTTAACCTCCTGAATGGCCATGGTAAGATACTTTAGGGTGTCTTGTGCCGGAAGTGATTCGAAAGCGGAGATCAAACCAGGCAATAAGGTGTCGAAAGCCGCAAGGTGATGATTGTATCCTATTTCATGAATGACCTCTTCTATCGTTAAGTCATGGGAAGTACTTAAAAGGCGGGCAGCGTTGATGGCGCGAAAGTTCTGGCCATCTGGTGCCATATAGGCGGGGTAAGCTGTTCGCTCCGGGCTGGAAGGCCCGGATACGGTAAAGGGAGTAGAATTACAGTTCTGTATATAACCGCTTTGGGGATTATATACATGTATGGTTTCATCGAGTGTATGGATGCCTTTCCAGTTGGTAGCAGCAATGCTTCCGTCCACGGGCAGTCCATAATCAAAATGGACATCCCGCCTGGGCATAAAGTTACCATGCCAGTAGGCTATATTCCCCTGGGCATCGGCGAATACTGTATTGTTAGAATTGTTGGATCGCATATTCATGATCCTTTTGAAATCGTTAAAGCCTTTCGATTTCGTTCTCAGCCATGATTGTAACAATGCCTGTAGGGATCTGTTGTTCTCTTTAAGGCTCAGGAAATGTCCGTTGCGCATTCCAACTACAGGACCATGAATGGTGGAATAGCTTTGAAATGTTGTTTCCTTATATCCCTGACCCTCTTTATAACGGACGGATATATTTTTGTGCACAGCGGGTAACTTCATTCCCTCATACTGATAATACAGACTTTTTCCTGTTTTGAAAGTCTTTTCCTCAAATAAATCGGCTACATCTGCGTAACTCGAAGTATGCATCCATCCACAGTGTTCATTGAAACCCTGGTAAACAAAAAAAGTACCCCAGGTCACAGCTCCATAAACATTCAAACCTTCCTCACTTACCATTTGAACCTCAGACCGGAAATAAAAAGTAACATGCGGATTGATATACAGAATGGCATTTTTTGATTTTGTTCTTGAGGGACCAATCGAAAAGCCGTTGGAACCAGAAAGTTCTTCGGTTGGAAGAGATGCAGGTTCTCTGAAAGAAATAGCATCATTGACGGGATACATTTCTTTTACATCCTGTATTCTGAGACCTCCATTTTGGGTTGGTGCAATACTTCCATCAGTTCTAAGTAGAGCGAACCAGGGTTCGAAATGGGTGATGACTGCAGGTTTTATTTCAGGATGTTTGTATAAAAAAAAATTGACGCCATCCGCACAGGCATCCAATAATTTCCTGAACCAAAGTGGGCTTCTTGAATAGTCTCTTTTAGCAGCACTCGTATCATAAATCAATTTTGTCTGGAGGTCGTTATAGAGTTCTGTCTTTCCCAATTTTTCTGACAACCTGCCCAGCATTTCTAAATTGTTTTCTTCCAGCTGTTGAAAATTTTCTTCACACTGCGCGTACATGAGTCCGAAAACAGCATCTGCGTCTGTTTTTCCATATATATGAGGAATACCCCACATATCCCTGATGATAGTAACCTGTTTAGCCTGGGCAATATAACGGCTGATTTCTTTGGGTTGAAATGTTTGGGCTAACGAGACGATAGGTAGGAAAATAAGAATAAGGATACCACGCATATTTTTCAGTTTCTGTTTATTCACTAATATTCCTAACAGACCTGAGGAATATCGGGTTGGTAAAAATACAGAAACTGAATCGATCCATGCAGGAATGCAACAAGTATTGGGTAACTAAGAAGTAGCCTCCTGATCCCCTGCAGTAAGTGATGGAAAGTTATACCACCTCCCCGTTTGTCAGGATTTGAATTTACCTTCTTTGAAATTGAGCCTGAATTCCTGGTAATCCCTGATGGAAACATTTCTTACATAAGGATTTTCAGGATGGTGGGAAATATATTCCTGGTGGAATTCTTCTGCCGTAAAAAATTTTGTAAAAGGTTTAATTTCCGTCACAATAATCCCTGAATATTTTTTGGAATCTTTTATTTTTTTAACCTCATTGTCAATGATATTTTTTTCTTCAGCGGACCTATAAAATGCAATAGACCTGTACTGGGTTCCCCTATCATTTCCCTGGCCGTTCAATTGGGTTGGATCATGACTGGCAAAAAAAGCTTTCACAAGTGTAGCAAAAGAAATTATAGAAGGATCGTAATAAACATTCACTGCCTCTGCATGACCGGTTTTTCCTTCACTCACTTCTTCATAATTTGGCCTTTTGGTAGTGCCACCAGCATACCCGGATACCGCATCCCTTACCCCTTCCAGGCTTTGAAATACAATTTCCGTATGCCAGAAACATCCTTCACCAAAGGTGGCTACCGCCTCTGCAACAGTTGAAGGCTTCGTGGACCCGGTTTTAATTTTTCCCTTTTTGTTTTGAGCACCAGCTGGCATAGTGAATAATAAAAACGCAGTGATACTTATCAAAAATGATTTCATATAGTTTATTTAGCGCTGGTAGGAGCTTTGCCACCTTCAGGAACAAAAATGAGAGCAGCTGAATTGATACAATATCGTTTGCCGGTGGGTTTGGGACCATCATCAAAAACGTGTCCGAGGTGGGAGCCACTCTTGCTATCTACTACAGCCCATCGAATGGTTCCAAAGCTTTCGTCTTTAACGAGGTACACGGCGTCCTGTGAAATGGGTGCATAGAAACTGGGCCAGCCTGTATGGCTATTGAACTTGGTATCTGAAGAGAAAACCGGCTGCAGGGAAGCAGCAGAGTAATAGGTACCTTTTTTATAAAAATGATCATACACGCCAGTTCCCGCTCTTTCCGTTCCCTCCTGACGCAGAATCTGGTACTGCCCAGCTGTTAATCTTTTTTTCCATTCTTCTTCAGTGAATTTTAATGAATACATGGTTTTAGTATCAGCCACCTTCGGATCCGGAAACTTTGTTTTTTTAGACTGGCCCATTCCTGTTATAGAGAAAAGACTGACTAGAACCAAAGTGATGTAAAATAGTTTTGTCATAAAATCATTTTAAAATATACGTTTACTACTCGATGAAGGTTTTGTAAAAAGATTAAAGTATTGCAAAATATAGAGGCCCACAGGGCTTTATAAAACCGCGTCTGTATCGGGCACAATAACACGGCGTTGTAGATAAGTAGAATAATCCGGAAGCGCTACCTGGTAATCCTGCTGCATTAAGGCTGAGGTCAGGATAAAATCCGCAGTGGTTCGGTTACAGGCTATTATGATATTCCAGGCTACAGCCAGTCGTAACAATGCCTTCACATCGCTGTCGTGCGCCTGCGCTTCCATGGGATCCCAGAAAAATACAATGATATCGATCTTGCCTTCGGCAATCATGGCACCGATTTGCTGATCGCCCCCCAGGGGGCCACTGAAAAGTTGTTTTACAGGGTATTTGAGTTGCTCTTCCAGTAACTTTCCGGTTGTGCCAGTAGCAATGAGCTCATGCCTGGTTAGAACAGTTTTATTATAAGTGGCCCAGTCGATAAGGTCGGCCTTTTTGTTGTCATGAGCTACGAGGGCAATCCTTTTTATCTGTTTTAGGATATGGGTTTGATTCATAATAGGATTTATAGTTAATACCATTTTTGCAGAAACATCACCCCTGCCGTATGAAAATTTATGGTTAATAAACTCTTTTTTTGGCAGTCAGGTATTTCTCCCTCACGATTTGGGCCATGGGTTTGTCGAACGCCTTGCTTTCTAACCAGGAGAGGATATCGAGGTAGGCAAATGACCGGGTTTCAAATCTGCTTTTTTCCACTTTTTTGATCTTTTCCAGCAATTGTGCAAACGCAGGCTTTAGCTTGCGTGCGGACAGGTTGAAAGTGGTGCGTAAAAAATTGAATATCTCCTCTTCCACAATGGTAAGGTTCTCCATTTTAGCCATAAACCGGTAAACCGACTTGATCAAATGTTCCATTAATTCAAAATTGTTCAACTCATAATGGGCAAGCAGGTGTAATAGCCGGGCATAGCATTGAAGGTCATTTCTCAGGTCCACCTTCCAATTGATGATCTTTTGAAGATAGTCAATAGATGTTTCGTAGTCCCCACTTCCAAAATACAGAGATGCGATCTTATAATAAAATACGAGGACCCGGTGACGGTCCAAATACAATTCATACTCTTTTAATTTTTCTTCTATGAAAGGAACCAGTTCTAAACCTTCCCTGAAAGTTCCTTTCATAAAGTGCCGGTTGATTTTCGCAGTGGTCAGATACACAAATGTTTGTATATGGTTGTTTTCAACCTGAGTAACCACATTGGAATGACTGAATGCTTCAAACTCTGTAAGTACAACTTCAAATTGCTGGTAATTACGCAGGTCAAAGTGTGCATTGAGCAGGTTATGAATGCCTTTGATGTAATGGGCCGGTTCTATCTGAAGCATTTCTGGTTCTTCATGAAAAAGATCGACCCATTTTTGTGTATGTCGGTAATACATGATGAAATCCTGCCTGATGAATGCATACCAGCAAAAACACTGGTGCAGGTAAAGCCTTTCATAAAAGCCGGTTAATTCGTTGGCATTTCTGGGTAAACAGGAATTGAAAAACTGCGTTACTGCTTTTTCATCTCCTTCATTCCTGGCATGACCATTCTTAATATACCAGCTATATAATTGAAGAGCAAGGTTAGACAAACGCGTGATCTCCCTTCTTTTTTCATTGACCTCATTGGCTTCAGAAGAGAGCCGGTCTGCCCTGTCCTGCATGCTCCTGGTAATATGAAGCGTTTCTATCTTTTTTTCCAGGGAAATGATCTGGATCAGGAAACTATCCTGGTGATATCGATGCGCGGTTTCCTTCAGTCTGTCTAAAATTTTTAGACTTTGCAGGTATAGGCCCTTGTTATAAAGGATCCTTGCGTAATCAAGCTGTTCGTGCAATTGAATATCGATATTAGAGTCTCCACTCAATAAACGCAAGCTGGCCAGCACTTGCTTATATAAATGGGCTTTGATATTGGACAGCTGTTGCTTGGTGATGGAGGGCACCTTTTTCAAAAGCACCTGCTCATCATACTGGCCCATTTTGTCCATGGCATCAAAAAGCTGAATGATCTTCAGGTCCTGATTAGATGAATTCCTTTTGATATAAAGCTTAAAATTCCGTTTTTCGGACTTTTGGAGCGCCTGTATTAACTGGAATAAAGGTTCATTGGAACGGTTGGACATCGTAGCAAGATTTTCTTAAAAACCAATCCTGGCAAGGGTCTTATGCAATAGAACCTCCTTTCAGCATGGTAGATACATCAAGATTTTATCAAAATCCACATTCGCCTGCATCCTACTTTCGTCAAGTCGATGAATGGTACACAACTAAGGATCAGGTGATGGAATCGACAACAGAAAAACCAGACTTAAGTTTCTCTATTCATATAGCAAGCAATCGGTAGCGCCCGCTGTTTCTACAGTGGGTTTTTTTCTTTTTGCAATGTATTACTTTTTGCTGAAAAACAGGTCCTTGGGATCTGTCATCATGATAAAGATCAACCTGATAAATGAATATGGTTTTGTCAATGGTCAACAACCGGGTCAGTTCCGCCATGATCCGCTGGAACTTTTTTCTACCTGCTTCTCCTAAAAAATGGAGATCGTGTAGAATCAACACACTTATGAACAAAACCGTATTTTTGAATACTGATGAATGGAATTTATTTAGTTATCTGGAAGACCAATGCAAAAAAAAGTTAGCCGCATCGGAGTTTTAACCTCAGGCGGAGATTCGCCTGGAATGAATGCGGCCATAAGAGCGGTCGTTCGTACTGGCATTTACTATGGTCTTGAAGTGTACGGTATCATGCGCGGTTACCAGGGATTGGTAGAAGATGACATTTTTAGAATGGAAAGCAGGTCAGTAGCTAACATTATACAACGAGGCGGAACCATTCTCAAAACTGCTCGATGTAAAATTTTTCATAAACCGGAAGGCCGGCAACAAGCTTACGAGGCTTTGAAAAAACGTGGCATCAACGGGCTGGTTATCATTGGTGGAGATGGTTCTTTCAGAGGTGCTGTGGAATTCAGCAAGGAATTTGACATTGCCTGTATAGGCCTGGCAGGAACCATTGATAAGGATATTTACGGAACTGATTTCACTATTGGTTTTGATACAGCGGTAAATACAGCAGTGGAAGCTATTGACAAGATCCGTGATACAGCAGATGCACACGACCGCTTATTTATTATTGAAGTAATGGGAAGAGATGCAGGCTACATTGCATTGCATAGTGGTATCGCTACCGGTGCAGAAAATATCCTGATTCCTGAAAGAAAAACCGATATCGAAGACCTGATATTATCTCTGCAGGAAAAAGAAAGAAGAAAAAAACTGGTGAACCTCATAGTGGTTGCTGAAGGAGATGAGTTTGGGGGCGCAGACGAAGTGGCTAAAGCAGTGAAGCACCGTCTTCCCCAAACAGAAACAAGGGTTTGCATACTCGGTCACATTCAACGGGGCGGTGCGCCAACCTGTCTCGACCGGCTCATTGCCAGCAGGATGGGATACCATGCGGTGGAATGCCTGATCCAGGGAAGACACAATGTTTTTGTAGGGATCATGAATAATAAAATGAATTATGTTCCCCTTGAAAATGTAGGCAAAAGGAAAGGCACAATCAGCGATGAATGGATGAAGATCGTGAAGATCTTAGCGAGCTAATGGAAAGTTCCTTCGAGGATGATCATTGACTTCATTATAAAGATTCATTTAAAATTAATATCATCAAAAAGCAACATCATCAAACCGAATCAGAAATTTCAAATCCTGAAATTCAAACTATGAGTAAGAACGTAGACAAATATTTCCATCGGCAAATGGATAAAACCGCAGGCATTGAACACACCTATCACCGTACCAAAATTGTAGCCACAGTAGGTCCGGCCTGTGACACTTATGACAAACTTTTGGAACTGGTCAAATGCGGCGTCAATGTATTCCGGCTCAATTTTTCACATGGTGGACATGATGATAAAGCGCAGATCATAGAGTATATCAGGCAAATTAATAAAACTGAACCCTATAACATTGCCATACTGGGTGACCTTCAGGGACCTAAATTACGCGTAGGTGAAATGGAAAACGGAGGGGTTGATATTGAGCCTGGAGATATTCTTACTTTCACCAATGAAAAACTGGTAGGTACAAAAGAAAGGATTTACGTTTCCTATCCCAATCTTCATAAGGATGTAAAAATTGGTAACAAGATCCTTATCGATGATGGTAAGCTGGAAGTTCAGGTCACAGATATTTTGAAAAATAATGATGTACAGGTGGAAGTTACCATGGGTGGAAAATTATCCTCCAAAAAAGGCATCAACCTTCCGGATACAAAAATTTCCCTGCCCGCCCTCACCGATAAAGACCTGGTTGACCTGGAATTCATTATCGATCAGGAGCTTGATTGGGTGGCGCTGTCCTTCGTTCGGAGTGTGAAGGACCTTATCATTCTTCGCAACAAATTACAGGAACGTAAGAGCAAGACAAAGATCATAGCAAAAATTGAAAAACCGGAAGCGGTAAATAACCTTCGCGACATCATCGTGGAAAGCGACGCCGTAATGATTGCCCGCGGAGACCTGGGTGTAGAACTGCCTGTTGAACAGATACCCGCCATACAACGCAACATCATCAGTAAATGCCTCCACCGCGCCAAGCCCGTGATTGTTGCCACTCAAATGATGGAAAGCATGATCGACCGCAGCAAGCCTAACAGAAGTGAAATCACTGATGTGGCCAATGCGGTGCTGGAAGGCGCAGACGCTGTGATGCTTAGCGGTGAAACGGCAACAGGGCAGCATCCGAAACTGGTGGTGGAAACCATGAGAAAGATCATCATGGAAGTGGAAAGAACTGAATATAGGTACGACAGGGAAGAAACTCTAACACCTCAACCCCACTCGCCTTCTTTTATCAGTGATGCGATTTGTTACAATGCCTGTAAACTGGCCAGCGATGTAAATTCTGATGCTCTCGTAGGCATGACCCAGAGTGGATATACTGCCTTCATGCTCAGCAGCTACCGTCCCAAAGCACCTTTATTCATTTTTACCAAAGAAAGGTCATTGGTGAACCAGCTGAGCCTGAGCTGGGGGTCAAGGGCTTTTTATTATACAGAAGAAGATACACTGGATGATATCATTTTTGACCAGATCAATATTCTCAAGGAAAGAGGCTTTCTAAAGAATGGGGATATCGTGGTCAGTACAGGAAGCACCCCTATTCACCTTCATCTTCCAACAAATGTGGTGAAAATCACGAAAGTAGAGTAATAGTGAATCATGAGCAGTGAATAAACCTATATTTCTGATTATTCACTACTCACTATCATTCCCTTTTTATCTCCAGGTACATAGTATGACTGCAACTATGATCTGACCTACCACATGGTACATACCATCAATCATGTGAAGACCCATGGGTTTTTTGAGGTAAAGATGATTGATGCTGACGGAGGCGGCTGAAAAGCATAAGCCTGTAAATAATCCAAGTTTTGCCCCCGACAATGCTTCCGTCATTCCCAGCCTGCCTACAAGTACAGCCAGCGCTGCTGAGATAATAAACATCCAGATAAAAGAGACGGTCATGATCACGACCATTCCCTGCCTGGCATTAGGCTGATTGATATCAATTTGATGATAAGCCACCCACTTTTTACCAAAGAGTGGTGAATACCATACAGCTCCCAAAGCAAAATAAGCAATGGCTGCTACAAGGATGTGCAACCAGCTGAGGTTGGAATAAATTGAAGTGTCCATAATCGTTGGTTTTGGTAATTTGTGAGATAAGTTAATACATTTCTTACAACTCTTTCCCATGATCAATTACGATAATAAAACTTTCCGCACGGTAAACAATACGGAAAATAGTGAAGTCAGCAACGAAACAATTTTCGAATACCAGCAGGCTGGTGACCTGGTATCCGCCACCTATAGTGGTGGAGCTATTGAGTTTGGCCATCTTATCGGACTTGTAGAACCCGATGGTGTTATAGATATCCGCTATCATCACCTCAATGTAATGGGGCAATTAATGACTGGCATCTGCCGCTCCACTCCAGAAGTATTGGCCGATGGCAGGATCAGAATATATGAATTATGGAAATGGACCAGCGGTGATGAAAGTGAAGGATCTTCCATCATAGAAGAGCTTCTAAAACCAAATCAGGACTAATCAACAGGAAAATGATCTTCTTCAATAGCAAAAGTTTTTTGTAACCCCTTTTGAAAGCTGATGGGTGAATAGCCCAGTTCACGTTGCGCCTTGGAAATATTGAAACCGGTTTTCGCTGGCCTTTTTGCAGGTTGAATGAAATCACCAGCTGAAATCCGGTGTACTTTAGAAACATCCAGATGCAGGTAATTGGCCATTTCCACCACCATTTGAAAAGGCGTCATTACCTGGTTTCCTGATATATGGTAAATACCTGTCGCTTTTTGATCCATGATCATTACAATAGCACCTGCCAGGTCTTGAACAAATGTTGGTGTTCTTATCTGATCATCAAAAATTTTGAGTGTTTCATCATTTTGTAAAGCCAGGGCACTTCCCGTAACCAGATTTTGCCGGTTTTGAAAAGGTTTCCCATAAACCAGAACTGTCCTTACAATACACCACTTAAATGGATACAGTTCCACCAATTGTTCTGCCTGCAATTTAGTGTCTCCATAAAAATTTACAGGATCTGGTTGGTCGGTCTCTGAATACATTCCTTTTTCTCCATTGAATACAAAATCCGTTGAAAGAAATATAAATTGGCTTTTTAATTTTCTAGCATGATCAAGGAGGTATTGAGTACCCATTACATTTGTTTGTTGCGCTACTTCCTTCCTGACTTCACATTCATCTGGTTTTGAAAGGGCGCCAGCATGAACTATCATATCTGGCTGGTATTGCATCAACACTTCCTGAATCATTTTTTCATTGCTGATATCCATGGTATGGTATAGGAACCTGGAATGTTGAAAAGGTAGCCTGCACGGACCAGCTCCCGTGGCAATGATCCAATAATTTTTTTCCAGAAGGTGCTGAACCAGATAATATCCCAAAAATCCATTGGCTCCTGTAATCAGTACTTTATTCATCATTACAATAGATTCTGTTGACCTGCTTGATTCGTGCCTTTTTATGGAAAGAATGAAAAGATAACAGGATTGGAAAAGTCCTATCCCTCATGAGTTCGTGGATAGATCCCCATTAGTTTCGGAACTCCTGTGAGATCATGATACCATAGGATCCGCCATCCAGGATCCCAATGCCCAACCTGCCATAGGAAACATTCAGGATATTGGCACGGTGACCGGGTGACCTCATTAAACCTTCATGACAAATTCTCAAGGTTTGACCAAGAGCCAGGTTTTCCCCTGCTGCATAATATTTTATGCCAAAGGCCTTCATCCGGTCAAAGGGATCCTTGCCTTCCGGTGTATAGTGAGAGAAATACCCTCTGGTAAACATATCCATAGCGTGTGCCCGAGCTACAGGTACTAATTCAGGATCAGCCTCCAAAGGCTTTAAACCAATCTTTTTTCTTTCCTCATTCACCAGGTCCAGCATCCGGGCCTCAAGGTCCGGCCTTGGACTGGCCTCTTTTACAGTAAAATTAAGTTGTACAGTTTCATTAGATTCCGGTTCAACTGTTGTGCGGCTTAATGATTTTCTTACTGCTTCATCAAAAATAGGCGCCAGCTTATCGTCTATCCACCCAACATTCACCGCTAAACTGTTGACCATCCTGCTTTCCCTTGTTTTTCTTGACAACTCATTCATGAGCGGTATACTCATAAGCACCGCTGCGATAATAGTAGCGTAAATAAATCCATTAATGATCCCGGGTAAGATGCCTAAAACGCGGTTGGCACCATGGGCATGAACATCTTCTGTAGTATGCCGCAATAAGGAGTTGAAAAAAATGGCAAGCAGTACTCTAGATAGGGCAATGCATAGTACAAAAGCCAGCGGTAATGTCCAGACACCAAGTGACGGAAAAAAGTGAATTAATAAATTGGCTGCAAACTGATAAAGAACAAAACCAGCCACCAGGCTCCCCACCCACACTGCAAGATTGATGGATCCCAGGATGAATCCTTTCTTCCAACCACCCCAAATGGCCAATATAAAAACGATCAGTAAAATGATGTCCATGTAGTTCATACAATTCCGAGTTACTACCAATATTACTCAATGATTAGGCTGGATGGTATTTTCGGGAACTTATTGATAAGATAATTCCCTCGTATCAAATACGCCATTAAATCATCCTGCCCAAAGATGCGGTTTCCATTTGAAATATCCTGCAGGGCATTTATAACCGTATGCTGGCCAAAACCTGATCCTTCAATGATTTGAGATGTTATTGCGCGTTTTAACAATCCTAGCTTTCAATTTTGCAAACGGAAATGTTTAACAGTGATCTATTAATGGAAAAACTTTACGGAAGACACTAAAAATTATAGACCATTTCTAATCCTTTTGACTTTCCCCCATAAGGTGAAATGGTAACTGCTGATTTTTTGCCATGTAAATGTTTATGCAATTGAGGTATTAGCAAGCCCGAGAGTGTACCCATAACCCCTCCGATCAAAGCATCTGTTGGAAAATGTTCACCAGCTCGGTATCTCAAATAACCGGTCATGGCGGTGGATACACCTGCGACACTATACAAAACCCATTTGAATGGAGAGGAAGGATGATAATCAGCAAAAACCTTGGCTGTAAAAAAGGTGGCCGTTCCTACAAGTGCAACATGTCCCGCATAAAAAGAATTTTTAGCTCCCCCTCTGACGCGCCTGCTGATCGGAGCTTCGGGATTGTATGCATATGGCCTGTATTTAGGATGAATCAAAGCGGCTGTACTATATAGCGTACCTGTAACACCTAATGCTTGCAAATAAAGAAACGCTATTTTTCCAGCATCCTGACGAATAGTTCTATCAAACATTAGAACCAGGGGAAATGGCATGGCTCCATAAAAAAAGCGGTTACTGGCATTGAATGCCTTTGGAGAATACCGGTGCGTTCCGGAACGGTTGATGGCTGCAATATTATTTTTATCAAGCGCCAAAATCTCAGCTACAGTGGAAGTATCCCGGTTGTAAATTTTGGAAAAACCATATAGTGAACCAGCAATCCCAGCCAGTTCAACAGGTATGTCTGCTATCGGTTGAATACGGTAAACATGGATCGTTAAATTGGGAACTTCAAGATGTGCAAAATGGTAAGTGGAAATCATTCGATTAGATGAATAGGAATAGTCATCAATAACCTGGCATTGTACACCATAATTGATGAAAAGAAAACAGCAAAGAAGCCTGACTTGTTTCATACAGCTTAATTTCCAAGTAAAAAAAGAGTATTAGCAATGTTTATACCAACCCGCTTGTCAAAACAAAATTTCGGCAGCAGGCGCTGCTGAGTTGGGTGATAACGTTAGCCTAATAGTTGGAATCATCAAACTCTGCCCATTTGCTTGAGGAAACTGGCATGTGAAACGACGGCTTGCAGAAGCTTAGGATATTCTATGTAAGGAATACCATATTCCTCACACGCGGCTTTGATGATCTTACGCAGGTTGGCATAGTGCACATGGGAAACTTTAGGGAAAAGGTGGTGCTCTATTTGAAAATTCAAACCTCCTACAAACCAGGTAATCATTTTATTTTTGGGTGCAAAATTCGCAGTCGTCTTTAATTGATGTATAGCCCACTCATCTTCTAATTTTCCTGTGTCTTCATCTGGCACCGGAAAATGGGTATGCTCTACAGTATGGGCCAACTGAAAAACAATACTCAAAACAAACCCCGCCACCAGTGTAAAAATCAAAAACCCTATTAACCAGGAAACAAAACCCAACTGATACAGCGGAATGGCTACAAAAACAAAAAGGAAAAATAATTTAAAACTCCAGAAAACCAAATGATCTGTTAGGGTCATTTTTTTGATGGGCATGCCACCCACTTTTCTTTTGAAATATTTCTGGTAATCGAGCACAAAAACCCAAAATATGTATAACAAAGCATAAAGAAACCAGAAATATACATGCTGGTAACGGTGCATGGCAAGCTTGGGCTGAGTGGCACTCATTCTCAACCAGGGCTGAATGTCAATATCATCATCTACTCCATCGATATTGGTAAAGGCATGGTGGATCACATTGTGTTTTACATTCCACATGAAAGAACTCCCACCAAGAACATTGAGGGTAAAAGCAGCGGCTTTATTGAGCCATTTGTGCTGGCTGAAACTTCCATGGGCGCCATCGTGCATGATGTTAAAGCCAATTCCTGCGATTACAATACCCAGTAAAATGGATTCCAGAATACACCAGAAAATGGCGGGTGTAAAAAAAACTAGGTGGATATAAAGAAAAACAAAACTTACCAGTAAAATGACAGCTTTTGTATATAGATGGGTGTTACCTTCCAGACTTTTCCCTGAAGTTTCAAAATATTGATTGATACGCTTTTTTAATTCTGTATGAAAAGATTGCTGAACAACCGGAAATTTCGGAATAGCCATGTGGTCACCTCTGTTTATATTGTCAAAGGTACGATTTATGAGATTTTATATTCGTTAATTTTAAGATGAGTGGTTAAGGTGACAACCGTCTATCCGGATCTTTAAATGAACTCAAACATTAGCATTTCCTTAGGCAATCAATGCATGGTGCTTGCTTAAGCTTGTCAAACTGCACAAGATGAAATTTCCGTTTTCCAAAAACATTCATTTTACAAAATTGGTGAAAACTGCCGACCGTCTGAGGGAATTTAATTTTAGAAAGTTACCTGGTAAGGAAGAAGGTTTATTTCATGTTGATGTACCTGACGACAGGGGTAACCGTATTGTTTTTAAAATGCACAAACAGGAAAAAGACCAATGGCGTATAGTCGACCAGCACCTTCCCTCATGGATTTCAGACCAGGAGCAAAGATTTAATGACCTGATCGAAGAAGAAATGCATTAATACACCTTTCTTTTTCTCTCAGCCTGTAATTCATTCTCCGAAATCATTGGTAGGCCACCCAGGTTACAACAAATTTTATTCGGGTTCCTTGTTTTTCTTTACAAAACTGATTTCTCCTGTTCTTTCCATATAAATTTCCTTGATTGTATTGAGAGAATTCAATTGCGCTTCCAATCTCAAGTCTTCAAGTATATCATGTTCTGTTAGATTGGTTCGATTCAAATTTTTTCTATCAAACTTCCCTTCTTTATATAACAAGACCGAGTGTCCCTTTATTTTGTCACCAAACCATTTATTGTAGATGGATAGTTTGCTTAACAAATGATGGATGAATAAGATCACGATCATAGAAGCAATAGTAGAAAAAAAGGGGGTGGCACCCACCACACCCCGGCTTAAAATGGCACCTATCAGAAAAGTAATTATTTTATCAAAGCCTTCCCTTTTCCCAAAAGGACGCATACCGGCCATTCTAATGAGAAATAAAGCAATGACAAACATCACGGCGGACCTGCACATGATTTCTATAGGGCTGATATTCTGATTGATGCCCCACCACTCGTTTAAAAATTTCATAGTTAATTTTCTTTAATGTACCCCTTATATAATGAAAGCCGCAGGTAGATCCTCCAGTTCTGCATCCTTCGGGTAAAAATGAATAATTTGATGCATCATATTACCTAAGACAACTTTCTATTGAACAATAATGCTTAAGCAGTTATAATGGCATGATTGTTTCACCCAATCTTTAAATTAATAAAATGGAAAAAGGTCAACCACATCAGGATAAAACATATAACAATCAAACCAACAAAGGACGGGGCACGCAGGGAACAGAAAAGGTCCCGGGAGAAGAAACACCTACGGATGTAGAAAATGTAATTTGGGAAACACAAAAAGGAAAGAAAGTGGATGGTGATCCTTCCCAGGAAAGTGATCAACCTATAGATCAACATCAATAATAATTCTACTTGCATTCATTTTGTAAAAAGGCACTTTCCTCATTAAACCATATGCTATAATCTGAATCGTTGGATCTACTGATATGAAAAAAAGTGCTGGAATTTTAGCCTTTAGGAGAACAAAATCTCTTGAGATATTTCTGGTTCATCCAGGTGGGCCATTTTGG
>JANLYU010000430.1:0-1821 GCA_031365785.1 Flavisolibacter sp.
GGGAGTTAGGTGATGATTTATTTCAACAGGTCTGTTACATAAGGCAACAACGCCATCTGGCGGGCCTTTTTTACGGCGTCACTTACTTTTCTTTGGTATTTCAATGAATTACCGGAAAGGCGGCGGGGCAACAGTTTACCCTGTTCATTCAGAAATTTTTTAAGAAACTCAATGTCTTTGTAGTCAATATACCTGATGCGGTATTTTTTGAAACGGCAGAATTTTTTAGGACGTTTCTCGCTTTTAATCGCAGTAAGGTATTTTATCTCATTTGCTTTTGCCATTATGCCTCCTGTACTTTTTCTGTTCCTGTAGGTACGCCACTTCTCTTTCTCTGGTTATACTCAACGGCATATTTATCGAGCTTGGTAACCATATGACGGAGCACACTCTCGTCGCGAAGAAGCTGGATCTTCAGCTTCTCATTGAAGTCGGATGGCGCACTGAATTCCGTAACCCAGTATAAACCTGTGGTTTTTTTCTGGATCGGGTACGCCAGTGATTTCAGTCCCCATGGATTTTCCGCAGTTACCTTGCCACCACTTTCGGCTACAAGCGCTGTGTATTTCCTCTGAGCAGCTTTGAATTCCTCATCGCTCAGAATAGGGGTAAAAATCACCATCAATTCGTAATTGTTCATTACCCTGTTTTTGTTGTTAATAAATGAGATCCGGCACGGGGAGGATCTATTTCGTAAAGGAGCGCAAAGGTAAGGATCCTGAGTCAAATGAACCCATCCCGGACTGGAATTTTACAAGAAATCCTCAAATCTCCGGTTCTGAGTCTTACTACATGGAATGGAGAGAAAACGTACAAAAACACGCAGAAGGCAGCATAATTACGCTTGACAGCCTGAAGGGCTTTGTTTATTTTACTGTCCTGATCAGCATCATTCCTACCCAATAAGAATGATCCTATGAGCGAAAACGACTATTCCATACAATTTGAGTTACAAAAACAGCCCTATAATTGCATCTTGGAGGTTCCACTGCCTCTTCTTCAAAGGCTTACCCCCATTTTAAAAGATTCAATTCTTGCAGGGCTTGTGGGGAGTGATCAATTTGGAAGGGTGATTTTGCACCTTAACCTGACCGCAATTATTGCTTTGGAAGTGGAGCAGATTATCCAGGAGTATGATGGTGAAGAATTTTCTGGCCGTAGGCGGTACAGAGCCTGAACCATACCTAACTTTATAATTACTTCATCTATTATCTTCCTTTTCTCTCTGGCTATCTCAAACGGTCCATGCTTTTTACCAACTTGTGATCTTTCCAGATATCTCTGGCAGCTAGAATATAACAAACAAGGATGGCAAAATAAAAGATACACCAAAGCGCGATGCTCCCTTTAGTGAAATGACCCATTTCCAGGAAATACATCATTAAAAGTACAACGCTCAAAAAGATTCCCAGGTAGCAAAGCTTCAATTGCAGTTTCCGGTTATCGAAAAGAAAAATAGTCACAAAAGCCACGGCCCCGGTAACCACTGTCATGATGCTGATCCAGATGGTGGTACGGGCATACAGGTCAATGGTGGAGGGAATGTTATTCATCAGTGTTTCACCTGTATAAAATGGAAAACGGAATGTAATGGCAGCAAAAAGTGCTGCAAGTAATAACCAGATGGATTGAATTCTTTGTAGCATAATCGTTTATTTAACCCAAATCGGGGTACAAAGGAAATTGTTTCATAAAATGGTGTACTTCCTGGGAAACTTCTTTCACTGTGGCCGCATTTTCCAGGTTCATCAACACCCTATCTAATAAATCTACTACGGTCTGCATGTGTTGTTCCTTCATTCCGCGTGTGGTGATGGCTGG
>JANLYU010000435.1:0-4545 GCA_031365785.1 Flavisolibacter sp.
ATTGTGAGAAACTACTTCCGGAGCTGCTTCTATAATCCGGTCTATATTTTCTTTCTGACCTTTGAAATCCGGAATCAATGTTTCCAGGGTGGTATCCTGATTCAGTGCCTTGACTGCTTTTATGGTATTGAACCAGATGATCGATCCGCCATCCCGGATTTCATCCCTGTCAACTGACGTTATCACCGCATGTTTAACCTTCATCAGGTGAATCGCTTCTGCTACGCGTTGTGGTTCATCCCAATCTATGGATTCCGGACGACCGGTAGCTACAGCACAAAATCCGCAACTGCGCGTACAAATGTTTCCAAGGATCATGAAAGTGGCTGTTCCCGCACCCCAGCATTCTCCCATGTTGGGACAATTTCCACTTTCACAAATAGTATGAAGATGATGGGTATCTACAAGATTCCTAACCTGCTTATAACTTTCACCAATGGGAAGTTTAACACGTAACCAATCAGGCTTTGTTCTTTTGATGGGTTCAGTTGAAGGAATGATGGGAAGTTCTGTCATGAAAAGCAAAAATAATCAATCAGCGTCACAATTTCGATTCACTATACTTTTCGCAATCTGCCCGGTACATCAACTAATAATTAATTGAATGTCTCCATCTAATTTATTTCCAGTGGTTGGGATAACTGAAAATTTTTATTTCTTTCTGTTGCCGAAAACAAAAGCAATATGTCCCTGGAAAAATAATTGTTTGCTATCATTATAAATCATAATGGGAATCTTTTGCGCATAGGCATCTAAACTGATGCCGATTTCGAGGGCCTGAATGGATTCATTATAACGGCCAAAATCAAATCTGAGTGCCGACTTGATAAACAAACCGGGCTTTACTTTAACCTCATTCCATCCCTTAGTAACTCCGGCGCCTCCAATTATATTTCCCTGACTCAGGAAAGACACCTGGTCGTCATTGTATTTTATGGTTTTGTTCCTTCCAATGGAGTCCTTGATATCAAGTAGGTAGGGTTTGAGCAGGCCTACTGACAGACCCCCTGAAAGCATGGCCATGATAGCCACTCCGTTTTTATTTCCTTTCTGACCCAGAATATATTGTTGGCCAAAACCCAGGTTTGCCTGGTAAAAATTATTCTGTTTTCCAAAAATATAAGAATTGGTAAATAGATTTTGTACACCATCCAGTTTTTGCTCCTTCCTGTTCTTGATTTCGGTGAACTCCAGTAGGTAGATGTTGGTATACCTTGCAGAGCGCCTTCTACCGATTTCATAAAAGGCACCATATCCATTGGTCCTCAATTCTACGCCCAAGGATTTTTGCTTGCGAAAAGAAAGTGTTCCCTCCTCTTCCGATTTGATCATGGCATTGATACGCTGGCGCTTTTCAGTTTTACGGGTGGCTGTTTTCCTGTTGGTAGAATCCTGTGCTGAAGTATTCAACCAAACCAATGTGATCAAAAGGAACAGTATGATTTTTTTCACGGAATTAAAATATGTTGTTCAACGTAAATTTAAGTAAAAAAGTATCAAGGCACCTTGAATCATGTGCTTGAGGGCCTAACCACCTCATTTCTTAAAAACAAGGAAGTAAACTTCATTATGACAATTGTTTAAATGGAGGTAGAAATTTGATGGTGAACCTCCAACAGGTCATTGTAAAATAATCTAAAAATCAGTGATAACTTTGACAAAAACATGACGTCTAAAGTTGAATACCAGGGTGATCTCAGAACTCGCTGTACCCATTTGAGTTCGGGCAGTCATTTTGAAACCGATGCACCGGTTGATAATCATGGAAAGGGAGATCGATTTTCACCTACAGATCTCATGGCCACTTCACTGGCTACCTGCATGCTTACGGTGATGGGCATCAAGGCAGCGTCCATGGGAATTGACCTAAAAGGTATCAGTGTGGAAGTGGAAAAAATTATGAAGTCTGATCCCAGACGTGTAGGTGCAATCAATTTGTTTTATCAATTCCCTGAAAACCTGAAACAGTTGGACGAGAAGTCGAAAACCATTCTCAAACTAACAGCCAACACCTGCCCTGTGCAGTTGAGTATTCATCCTGAAATCATCGTTACGGTGAATTGGGATAGTTGGAATTAGATATTGCTGGTGATCAGACAGATTTTAAAATAGAATTGCCAATAGCGCATTGAAGGCATAGTTTCCGGTCGCAATATTTTGTTTTTAATTCTAAGAGAGCCTGCGAATCAAAGGCGTGATAACTCTTTTGCTGAATCTGGTCAAAGCCTTTGGTGACCTGGTTATTTTCAGCCTGCGTTGCTTCCAGCCATTGTAGGGCTTTCATCTTACACTTTTCATCCTGATGGGCATGGCCATAGGCATATAAAATAGGTACCACTGTATTGATGATGACATGGTCTGCCATGTCCTTTCCCAAGCATTTCTTTTTATAGGCCGATATCTCATCCAGCATATAATGGTAATGCCAGTAATCATTAGCGGTCACTTTTAAAATCTGCAAAATCGCACCTACCGACTGCTCCTTCATGATCAATGAAAAGAAATCCTCTTTTTGTTGTAGCAGGCTCGCCAGCTGAGCCAGTCTGATCGTCGGAAAATTCCCGGGCCGCATTCGTAGAAAATGTACGGGGATCGAGGTCTGGATCAATCCATATTTCTGTTTCAAAAACCTGTATTCTTTTTGAAGCATCCTGGGGTAGCTTTCCTTGAACTGGTGATTCAGAAGTCCGGCCTGGCCTAGTAACAGGGCTTCCAAATGGAGGAGCTGGTTTTGGCTTCTGGTAATCAGGTGTAATGGAATTGACCTGGCCACACCTTCAAAAGCGTCCATATTAACTACCGCTCCAAAATTGCGGGCCAGTAGCCACCACAACGTTTCTTCCCAATGCCCTTTATTTTGGGTTAGAAAACCTAAAATGTGTTCGGATTTTCTTGCCAGCCTCTCCGCAACCATTCGTTCTTTCCAGGAAGTCCAAATGAGATCTTTGACCGTATAAACAGATCCGGCACAGGCAATGAAAGAAGGTGAATTCATGAGAGCTTCATACCTGTCCAGTATAATATTTGGAATCCTGGATTGTAATTCTACTACTGATAATGAGGCTTCCCCATGTACATTATTTTCAAGTACCGCATGCAGAATGACATTTCTGTAATTAGCATCGAGGTGATGGCCATGTTCTTTCCATTGTGATGTTTTTAGATGTAATTCCACAGAACCTACCAGGATCATTTGATTGATCCTGATCTTCGCATTAATAAAGTCAGGGCCCTGGTTAGAATTCAATGTACCTGGAAATAGTACTTCCAGTTGATCGCCTGTTGTAGTTTGAAGGGATGAATGATCAAAATATTGAAATTGCCAAATGTATTGAAGCAACTTTTCAGTCATCAGGCCGTTTCTTAAAGTGGGCGGCTTGGGTAAACAAGCAAATGGTCCCGGTATTTTTTTCATCAATTAAAAATATCGGTTGCTGATACCTGCACAAGGAGAATCAACCCGAATATTCGTGAGAAATTTCCCGCAAAGCCTGCATCACCCTGCTCACAGGAAGGCCCATCACATTGTAAAAATCTCCATGGATAGAACGAATGCCGATGACGCCTATCCATTCCTGAATGGCATACGCTCCTGCCTTATCATATGGTTGGTATTGATCTACGTAATAACATATTTGTTCAGTTGTCAGCGGATGAAAAGAAACCTCTGTTATGTCTGAAAATGAAATGATTCGTTCATCCAACACCAGTACCACCCCTGTAATCACCTGGTGCTGTTGTCCACTGAGTTGGCTCAACACGTTAATGGCATCTTCCCTGCTCTTTGGCTTCCCGATAATGTTGCTTCCCAGCACTACAATGGTATCTGCGGCCAGGATGACTTTACCCTTGCATTTTAACTGAACAGCTTTTGCCTTTTGAAGAGCAATATCTACAGCTACCTCCGCAGGCGTCAAACCATCTTTTATTATTTCAGCCGTGGCGGCTACAAGGATTTCAAAATCAATTTCCGCCCACTCCAATATTTGTTTTCTTCTTGGCGACTGAGAAGCAAGGATAAGGCTGGCCATTTTAAAAATACATTCTAAAAAATATCATAGATATCATTCCTGCCAGCATGATCAGTTTACACAGCCTGCTTAAAAAACTAAATTGCGCGGTGGTCTTAGCGGCAGCCAGTTGGAAGAGAAGATAAACAAGAGGCAAAATTACCAAAGCAATGCTGTAAACAACAGCTAGCCACCAGCGAAACTGGAGAACATATAATTGAAGCACGGAGAGGGAAATGATCAGTACTGAAATCCAAATAGTAACATAAATCTTTGCCGACCTGATGCCAGCTACAATGGGAAGGGTACGGCATCCATACCGGGTATCTCCTTCAAGATCCTCCATATCCTTGATGGCTTCTCGGATAAGGGAACTAATAAAAGCAAAACCTGCATATAGGAAAGATACCCTGAAGAATTTAACCGTATCAACAGCTCCCCTGATAGCACTGTGAGGCTCGGTAAATGCAAAAAAAAGAATGAGCACTGTCCAGGATGTAAGCAGGGAGATCACTACATTACCGATCAGCAATTT
>JANLYU010000456.1:0-2163 GCA_031365785.1 Flavisolibacter sp.
GTAAAATACTGGATGGAGAAGGAAAAAATAGAAACTGGTAATTTGCTCGTTATCCTGGATGACATTGCATTGCCATTGAATAAAGTACGTTTAAGACCCGGCGGAACTGATGCAGGGCATAATGGATTGAAAAACATACAGGAAACTCTGGGTACCTCGGAATACCCCAAACTACGTTTTGGCGTTGGAAACGATTTCCCAAAGGGCATGCAGTCTGAATATGTACTTGGAAAATGGCGGAAAGAGGAAATACCAGTTGTAAAACAAAAAATCACTCTTTGCCTCCAGATGATTGAATCATTTTCCACTGAAGGCATCCAGAATGCTATGAATAAATTCAACAATGTGGAAATTACGTTATGACAAATAGAGGGATTTATTTACTTTAGCGTTCCAACCATTATACTTTCCCTGTAAAATCCTAGTTTCTTTGCAAAACCATAGAATATATGGGATAAACAACGCTGTGTGTAAGTATCCCGTGTTATTTGATTTTTAAATCAATTTTCTTTATGAAGATTTTTTGTGTAGGACGTAATTATGCAGACCATGCTAAGGAATTGAACAATGATATTCCAGATGAGCCTGTGATTTTTATGAAACCTAAAAGTGCCTTGTTACAACCGCATACTCCTTTTTATTATCCGGAATTTACAAATGAATTGCATTACGAATGCGAACTGGTGTTACGCATTTCTAAAAACGGTAAATACATACAGGAAAAGTTTGCCAGTAAATATTATGATGCGGTTACCACTGGTATTGACTTTACAGCTAGAGATATTCAGGATGATCTGAAGGCGAAAGGCCTCCCCTGGGAAAAAGCTAAAGCCTGGGACAATTCTGCAGTCGTGGGAAAATGGGTTCCCATCCCCAATGTGAAAAATAAAAAAGAAATCAATTTTGCATTTTATAAGAATAAGGAATTAGTTCAGGATGGTAATTCCAAGGAAATGATCTTTGATTTTGATTATATTATTTCTTATATCTCCAATTTTTTTTCTATCAATATCGGCGACCTTATTTTTACAGGAACTCCTAAAGGAGTTGGTGAAATTGTGGTGGGTGATGAAGTGGAAGCATTCATGGAACAGGAAAGTCTGCTGACCCTGGAAGTGAAATAAGTGAACGGGTAAGTAAGTTGTTAGTAAGACACCCAGCATGATGTATTCCGCAAACCTGTTCTAAACTTTTTGATCCCCATACATGGTGACATTCAAATCCAATGGATCGTAACTTATCATTGCTTGCTTATCGCCATATGTACCGCGTTACCATTATGGCAGCGACCTATGAAGCTAACCGGACCCTAACTAAATATGTTCATTCTACTTCCCGCGGTCATGAAGCCATTCAGATTGCTACCGCATTTAATTTGCAACCCCACGACTGGGTAAGTCCCTATTACCGAGATGAAAGCATGTTGCTTGGATTGGGCTGGACACCTTATGAACTGATGCTTCAATTGCTCACTAAAAGTGAGGACCCGTTTACCGGAGGAAGAAGTTATTATGCGCATCCCAATTCAATAGCGGCCGATAAACCAAAGATTATACACCAGAGCAGTGCTACCGGCATGCAGGTAATCCCGACAACAGGTGTTGCCCAGGCTATCATGTACCTTGAAAAAATCCAAAGAGGTGGAGTGGAAAAAAAGAACTCACCTGTAGTAGTTTGTTCTATGGGAGATGCCAGTGTTACAGAAGGCGAAGTAAGTGAAGCCTTTCAGTTTGCAGTACTAAAACATTTACCCATTATCTATTTGGTTCAGGATAATGAATGGGGTATAAGCGTAACCGCTGAAGAAGGACGAGCTATGAATGCTTATGAATATGCCGGAGGTTTTAAAGGTTTGAACAAGGTTCAGGTTGATGGAACTGATTTCTTCCGTAGTTATGATACCATGCACCAGGTCATTCGTCAGGTCCGCGAAAACCGACAGCCCTGGCTAGTACATGCTAAAGTTAGTTTGCTCAACCATCATACAAGTGGGGTTCGCAAGGAATTTTACAGGAGTGAAGAAGACCTTGCCAAACATGCCCTCCAGGATCCATTTCCTAAACTCAAAAAGGCTTTGCTTTTGGAATTTGGACCTGATATTTTGAATCAAATAGAGACGGAAGTCATCAGCGAAATTTCCGAGGACTTTAAAAAAGCAGCAGA
>JANLYU010000483.1:0-5575 GCA_031365785.1 Flavisolibacter sp.
TAAAAGGCAAAATGGTGAATGTGGTGGTATGAGGTATGGACCATAGTCCATGGTCCATAGTCCATAGTCCATAGTCCATGGTCCATCATCCATAGTCCCTTGTGTATGGTCCATCGTCCATCGTCTACTGTCCATTGTCCATTGTCCATTGTCCATGGTCCATGGTCTATCGTCTATGGTCCATTGTCCATGGTCTATCGTCTATGGTCCATTGTCCATGGTCTATCGTCTATGGTCCATTTTCCTCAACCGGATCATGGCACTGCTATTCTCCGTACTCGCGAGGTAGGCATCATATCTCTGGTCTCCCACGATCGCTATCATATAGGATGTATTCGGAGGAATAGCTCCCAGGTTCTCCGCTACCATAACCAGTTCATTGCTTGGTTTTAAATCACTTACCGATAGTTTGATGATGTAGGGTTTTTCTGTCAGCCGCACATGAGTGAAGATCAGCGCATCATTTAAAAAAAGGGAAATGGAATCCCCATCAATCTCCGCATTGTCATAGAAGCGAAGTTCCAGCGAGTCTCCCTCCAGAAGAATTTCTTTATTCATTTCTTTTTTTCTCGAAGTAAATTTTTCCTGAATAGTTGGTGCAGGAGGGGGTATACTGCTTGGAACTGCCCTTATCACCACTTCCGGTTCCGGTACCGTGGGTTGTGGTGTGGGACGAGGTTGATGATTTACTGGTTTTTGAAAGGGTTCCACATTTGATTTTTCACTTGGCTTAGAGGCAATCCACCCGATGCTGTCTATTAAATCGGGATCATTGGCTCCGGTGGTATAGTTAGCCATTACGTAATCCCATTCATCCGAAAAAACAGGAGCCACCATTTTAGTGAGGTGCACGCTGCCGGCAGCTCCGTGTTCATCTTTTGGTGTGGCTTTCCCGTCGAGATGCATTTCGCCCCCACCCGGACAATTAAAATCCGCGGAAGAAAGTTGCGGATTTTTTCCTGGACTTCCGGTCTTACTGGTGATCAGCTGATCATCCCACCAAACTACATCATTGGTTTGCACATCGAAATATCCTTTCACGGAATACCGGCGATACATACCAGCGGTGGAATAATAATAAGATGTTCCCGTGAGGCTGTCGCCTTTTTGAATGAGTTTCAGCTCTACCTTATTATTATTGATTTTTCCTTCCCACACACCCGTTACCTGCTGGGCAGATCCCCTCATCACGCTGGTGCAGAAAGCCATAAAAAATGTAAGGCGGAGGAGCCTGGTTTTTAAAAGGATCATGTTTTATAGAACGTAAAAAGGTCCAAAAAATTATGCGGACGGATTCATTTAAGATAGTGTTCAGACTTTAAATATTCGAAGAATTATATATCTAATTAAACTACCTGATGACATGAATGATGTAAATGATCGAATGCCCCGGATAGGGGGCGTTCGATCCATCATACAATAGTCAATTATTGTGAAGGACTTAAAAATCCTTTTTTACTTTTTTAATCTCTTCCATCATTTCCTTAACCGCTCTTTCCAATTGGGGATCTTTTCCGCTTAAAACGGATTTGTAATCATTGAATACTTTGATATCTGGTTCCAGTTGCAGGTTTTCTGTGGGCCTCTTCTCTTTTCCAATAGTAGCAATCATGGGAATGCCAAAAACCAAAGTAGGATCGATCTGGGTTTCCCACCATACAGCGGTGCCGGTTCCTGCCACAGGCATACCGATCAACTTTCCAATACCCAGGCTTTTATAGGCATAAGGAAAAATATAAGCATCTGAATAATTACTTTCACTCATTAGTACAGCGGAGGGTGCCGTCCATTTATTCTGTGGTTCACCTGAAGTAGGCAACACACCCTGTGGTGAAAATTTCAGGTATTCCTTTCCACTGAGAAACGTTACCAGGTCGTCGTGCAGCCAACCTCCACCATTGAACCTGGTATCCACAATGAGCGCTTCTTTTCCAATGGCTTTTCCCAGCACGTCCTCATAGGTGGTTCTGTAGCTGCCGTCATTCATTCCCTGTACATGTACATAACCCACTTTGCCTCCAGACAGGTCTTCCACTTTCTTCCGGTTGGTATTCACCCAGCGCTGGTAAAGCAATACTTGTTCCTCAGCAGCTGTAATAGGCTTTGTACTTTCATCCCAGCGTTGTTTGGTTTCAGGATCATAAAAACCCAGTAATACATTTTTACCGGCCTTCCTGTTCAGCAACTTGGCCCAATCCATATTATTTCCAATCTCTTCACCATCGATCTTTTCAATGATCACTCCTTTTTTGATTTTAGTGCCGGCATTGATGAAAGGCCCCCCTTCCAGCACTTCCATTACTTTGATTCCATTACCACGGTACATTTCATCGAACAACATGCCCAGACTTGCCGTAGCATCCGTATTGACCTGTGGTACCGCATAACGTCCACCAGTATGCGAAGCATTCAGTTCTCCGAGCAGTTCACTCAGTAGCTCCTGGAAGTCATAGTTGTTGTTGATGAAGGGAAGGAATTTGGAATAGGTCTGGCGATACATTTTCCAGTCTACACCACCTATTTTGGGATCATAGAATTTTTTGACCACCTGCCTCCAGGCATGATCAAAAATATACACTCTTTCTTCATTGGCTTTCAGCACCATTTCTCCATTCACTAACACGGGTGTGATGCGGCCACTTTCAGCATCTACTTTCATGAGTTTGCCATCGCTGACAACAAACAAGCTTTTCCCATCCTTGCTCACATCCAGACCCGCAGGACCCCCATCCAGCTTGGCTACCAGTTTGGTTTCTTTTGTTCTTGGATTGGTCATCCACAGGTCATATCCTTTTTCCATCCTGGCAGCGAAAAATAATTTTTCACCATCGCTGCTCAGCAGGTAGCTGGAAATATTTCCTGAGTTGATGGTAAGTCGCATCTTTCTATTTTCCAAACCGGAAAAATTGGGCTCCCATGATTTGGAAGGAGGTGTGATCTTCAGAGTACTATCTTTTTTCACGGCCTCTTTATCTTTATCTTCTTTTTCTCTGAGCAAGGCAAATTCATCTTTGTTCAATTTGAATTTGTCATAAGCCTCCTGGTCAAAGAACATCGCATAGACATCTACTTCGCGGGCTCCCTGGTAGGCAAGTGGTTTCTTACCATCGCGGTCCGTTGTCCACAGTAGTGCTTTTCCTCCAAACGCCCATTGTGCATTGCCATCACTAAAACCGCTTTGGGTCAGATTTTTTCTTTCCCCACTGCCATCGGCTTTCATCACCGCCACTTCGGAAGCGCCCCATCTTCCTTCATTGGAATTAAAGGCCAGCCATTTTCCGTCTGGTGACCAGGTATAGTACTGGTCTCCATCGGCATAAGAAAAATTAACGCCCTGTGGTACAATGGTGCGGGTCTTTTTGGAAGACAGGTTGTATACTTTCAACACATTTCTTTCTTCCAGATATGCGATCTCTTTGCCATCAGGAGAAACCTCGGGTTGAAATTCATCGGCTTCGGTGGCGATCAATGGTTCTTCCTTCACTACAGTGGAAGCATAGAAATAAGGTTCTTCTATTCGGTCAATAAAAGCCCTGTAGATATCCCAGCTATTCCCTCTTTCGGATGCATAATATAAAGAACGACCATCCTTACTGAACCGGACGGTTCGCTCCTGCTGCGCGGTATTGGTAATGCGCTTGGTATATCCTCCTTCCACAGAAGTCACAAAAACTTCACCCCGCACGATAAAAGCGATCTCCTTCCCATTGGGCGACAGGGAAGTTTGGGTAACATTAGCATTCACCGGAAGAATCTTTTCATCGCTTCCCCTGGTTTCATTATTGATACTGATTTTTATTTTTTCAGGTGTTCCGTTTTCTTTCATGGTGTAGATCTCACCATCATAAGTGAAACAAAGCGTACCCTCTCCGGACCGGCTGAGAAAACGTACAGGATTATTTTTAAAGGATGTTAAACGGGTGACGCTGGCCTGACTTCCGATCGTTGCCTTATAAATATTTTGTGAACCACCGTCCTTTTCACTCAGGAAATAAAAAGTATTATCATCGCTACCCCATACAGGTTCCCTGTCCTCGCCTTCAAAAGAGGATACCTGAACATATTCATCCTTCTTCGTATCGTACACCCATATGTCGCGGGTTACGGCGGAAGTGTGGTGCTTTCTGAAGGCGTCCTCATATCCTTTCCGGTCCTGGAAAATCAATTTGTCACCCTTGCTGTTGAATCGGGCAAATTCAGATCCTGCGGATAGATACATCACGGAGCGGCCTCCGATAACCGGCACTTCATATAATTTCTGAAAGAGGTTGCGCTGGGGAAATCTTGCAGAAGTAGATACATCATTCCTGTTGGTCCCAAAAAGAACAGATGAATTGTCGGGTGTAAAGTCGTAAGGAAAATCGTTGGCGGAATGATACGTTAAACGTCTGGCTTCACCGCCGGATGAAGGCATGACATACACATCAAAATTTCCAAACCTGTCAGAAGCAAAGGCAATCCATTTACCATCGTGGCTCCAAACAGGCATGTAATCATAAGCCTCGTGAAGAGTGAGTGGGTAGGCATCCCCGCCACTGGAGGGCACTTTATAAATATCACCCTTGAAACTGAAAACAATGGTGCGTCCATCAGGTGAAATGGCAGGGTAACGCAACCACAGCGGCTGGTTTTGAGCAAAGCCTGTGAAACCCATGAACAGAACAGTAATCAGCATCCATCTTTTCATAATCTTTATTTTAATTTTAAGGCAAGCGCTGCTAAGTTATCAATTCGGTAAAATGACGACAAAGAATTTTGAAGAACGGTTGACATCTTTCAAGGAGCATTTTCATCAGGTTGTTCCATGGGGTCAGCAAGACAAGCTACTTCTTTTGGATTTTACAGAAAACAATCCGGAGCTGAATGCTTCCATCCTCGACAATACAGATCTGTTTATTCGCTTTATCAATGCAAAACTGAAAGCAGCAGATGCCACCTATGGAATAGGAGGTTATATGGAGCACAGAACCATTTACTCACGAAGTAAATTGTTTGGTGTGCAGGAGACTATTCAGGTACCATTACTCGCGCCTTCTTTGGAACAGGAAGCCGAACCCCGCAGACTTCATCTTGGTATTGACATCTGGGGACCGCCCTATACAAGAGTGATGGCGCCACTGGACGGTATTGTTCATAGCTACGCTTTCAATAATGCATTTGGTGATTATGGCACCACCATTATATTAAGTCATCAGCTTGAAGGGATGATTTTTTATTCCCTGTATGGCCACCTGAGTTTGAATTCTATTACCAATATGCAGGAAGGTGATCTGATTAAAAAGGGAGACGTATTTGCTGCCTTCGGAATTCCTTATGAAAATGGCCATTGGCCACCACACCTTCATTTCCAGCTGATACGGGACCTGGAAAATAAGAAGGGTGATTACCCCGGTGTGGCCCGCTATTCAGAAAAAGAAAAATACCTGAATAACTGTCCCAACCCCGACCTTATTTTAAAAATGATGTCTTTTGCAAGGTGAGTTTCATCACTTGACCAGTTTAAAATTAAACATGGGTGTTCCCAACGCCTGCATCATCGATACCCATAAGGGTACAAAAGCTTCTGTACAACGGG
>JANLYU010000004.1:0-15746 GCA_031365785.1 Flavisolibacter sp.
CTGAAAGTGGCGGCTAAAAGAAACACCCTCCCAAATTCACAGGAACTGCTAACCTATACCATTGATAAAAATGGCAAAGTGGATCTCATCTGGGGTTCTATGGATATTGAATTCAAAGTAAAATAGGTCTTTCTCTAGTTAGAGGCACATGAAAATCAAAAGAATCTATTGATGAAAACCCTTCTGCTTATCCTGTCATTTTTAAATGGCGGATTTATGCTGATGGATAGTTTGTATGTAATGGTTAAAGGAAAATTTATTGGCCCTTCCGGTCCAGGACCCTGGTCCTTTATATTTTCAAGGATGCATCTTAATGTTTTTCATTCAGGACCTTTATTTATTTTATTCGGAACCTGTTGGGTGGTATTTTTCTGTTCGATTTGGAAAGGTTATCCCTGGGCACGTACTTTAGGCATCATATTATCCCTTATAACTTTATGGTACCTGCCTTATGGAACATTCATATCAGTCATTATTTTGCTGGTGTGTTGTTTCCGTTATTATTAACGCGCATCCTGTGGCCGGGAAAATAAATTAACAGCAGCATCTAGAAATTTATGCGGAAATAAGTTTTCCGCATAAACCCACGCTTTGCATGCTGCTTTAATAGAAACGATATGACCCTAATAGGCGTTGATTACCTGTTCTTTAGTGGATGAGTATTAAATCTTTATGGAATGAAGCAGCCCAACCTTCCAGACATCATTACTTAATTCCAATACCGGGTTCTTTACAACAAATGGTCCTTTAAATAATCGTCCATGGATAGGTCTCCTGCTCCTTTAACCAGGATTCCAATGGCGAGGGCTGTGACGAAGAGTGATAAAAAGATTTCTGCCCACCCATTCTCGAAACCTTGTGTAGGTAAAATAAAAAATATAGCCCCCAGTAGAACAGGTAATTGAATAATAGTAAATATCCTGGTAAGCAGGCCCAAAATGATGAACACCCCTCCACATAAGTGAGCAAATGTGATATAACCTGTCCAGAAACCCACTCCGGCTGCCAGTCTGCTATCCAAAATAAGCTCCTTCAGGTGCTGGGAATGGCTGATGAAAAAAATGCCTTTTAATAAGAGGATCACGCCCAATACGATTCTTGCTATCAAAAGCAGGAAAGACTGATGGGTATGATTCCAGTGCTGGAAACGTGTAGTGATACCCATAAAATAGATTTATTCTCCAAAGATATTTCCTTCGCATCGGGAGTGGCATATTTTTTTAAGTGATAGGAAAAACATGTGTATGAAAAAAGCTTATTTGACCATGCTTACCATTGTGGTGAACCTGGTGCTCCTGGCACAGGAAAAAACCACAGAAGTGAATGTAGGCCTTAATAAAGGCAATGGAAATGCGAACTGGTATGCCTCACCTTGGGTGTGGGTAGTGGGTGCTGCAGTGTTTATTATTCTCCTTGTTGCGCTTACCAGTGGGGGAAGAAGCAGGAATTCAAGTGGTTCTACAGATAAGGTAACTGTTACCAAAACTGTAACCAGAGATACAGACGCTTAACTAAAAGTGACTGTGGAGTAGTTGCAGGCGGCATTATTCTCATGCATTTTTTTGTTGTGCTCCTACAGGAATACTTGTATACCACAGGTCAGGAATAATATTTGTCCTGAGGTGAGTCTGTAATTGAAGATGGAATGGATTTGATCCATGCCAGAAAAATCTCTTCAACTTCCTTAGTCAGCTAAAAAGTATTGGAATCAGCAAAAGAAGATTTTGCCCTCTTCATCTTTTCCCATCATAGTAAACTGCAACATGCACAAAATCTGTAGCATATAGTAATTTACGGTTGATTGTGACCGGTAGCGCCGGATCACTTCTCCTTTACTCAGGCTGATACTGTTTCCCATCAGGAATTGAAAAGTGGATACATCAATATACATATATACAGTTTAGCGTTTAGGATACAACAATGATGCAAGTTTTGAATGGGAATATGAACTCTACGTTCATTTCAGCAACTCTCCGTCTGATAAATCCAATTTACGTCATCAAAAAATCTGTTTGATTTATCTGGATCATGTCATCCCCGTATATAAAGTCCCCTCTACCTTTCCATTCAAAGGTTCAGATAGTTGGTGTAAAAAAACGCCCCCATTTGAGGCGCTATGTAATTGATCTTAATTGAATTTTGTCCAGGTTTTCCACCATGTATCTCCAATACCACAGGCCCCTTTATATGAAACGGCACTTAAGCCGGATAACTTGGCACTTGAAAAACTGGCTCCGGATGCGGCTACTGATCCTGGTGCCGGATTGAAATCAGGTGCCGTATAATTAAACGGAGCTATCAAACCAGCATCACTGTTTTGGGTTAAAATACTGTTCCCGTATGCGGGTGTATGATACCATGAGGTAATGGTGGCAGTTGTGTTTTGCGTATTGGGAATATTTGGGTTGCTGCCCAGGCTATACAGTATCGGTGTAGGACAACCAGCAATGATGGTATTCTGAATGAACAGGGAACCTGGAATGTTGTTGTCGGTTGGCGTTCCGGTAGTAGCATCAATGTATAAACCAATAGGGTACCCCATGATGATAGAATTAAAAAGAGACATAGATGAATTGCGTCTGATCTGTGCGCCCCAGACAAATAAACTATTTCCCTTATTCTCCAAAGTAGCTTTTGGTCCCATCACGGTCATGTTAGAAAATACGGCTGTGGTTTGAGGAACCACCGACCCACCCACAGAATTATTATCACTTTCGAAAGCTTCGCTTTTTGAAATATCTGCCACTGATGAATCTCTTAGGGAAATTCCAAACTGGACTTTTCCGCTGAACCCATTATCCGTATCAAAATCATCATCAAGCGTTCGGAAAGAAATAAGGTGTTTACAATTTACTGTTCCGCCAAACCATTCAAATGAATCATCATTGGCATAAGAAACCTGAACATTATCCACGATCGTTTGGTTGCCCACACCTCCGAATGTCAAACCGTTAATTTCTTTATCGGGTAAAAAGGCATATCCGGCATATTCTATTCTTACATATCTAAGAATTCCACTGTTGTCTGCCGGATTTTGAAGTTGTGTGGAGGGAGTGCCATATAAGCCCAGGCCATCACTATTATTTACACCACCTTCAATTTCACCTACACCCTGAACTCCATTGAAAGATGAATTGGTAGGCGCATTACCTAACAACACCAACCCAGCCCAGTCTCCACGGGCGGGTGTTGAAGATTCCGAAGTGAAGACGATGGGTTTCTCAGGTGTTCCATCCGCAATGATCTTACAACTCCTGGTAATGATCAGTCCTCCGTTTCTTCCAGTTTCGCCAACGATCCTGGTTCCGGGTTCAATAGTCAAAATTGCTCCGTTGGTAACATATACCAAACCCCTGAGTTTATATATATTCTGAGCATGCAGGGTACGGTTTTCAGATATCCGGCCTTCCAGGATGGTGCTTTCATTAACAGGCATTGCTGGTGTGCCAGCCGTACCATCAACTTCAATTTTGCGGCAGCTCATTAAAAAACAACCTGTAGCCATTAAACAGAAAAGAAATTTTTTCATACTTTCTTGATTTAAGAATTATTTGATGTTATAAGAAAATGAAAGATTGTAAGCAGATCCGTACTTGCGGTCAATGATTACCGCATCAGATTTTTGATCATATTTTTTATTATGGTTCAGGTCCAGATAAAAGTTGGCTTTCCTGTTAAGTATATCTGATGCATTCAGTTTGATCTCACCCCTTCCGCCGATCACTTTTTTTGCTAATTGCCAGTCTATGAGTGGACGAGCGGCTTCCCAAACAGGCGGCTGATCACTGCCCCCTACATAAAATATCCTGTCTCCGATCTGGTTGTACAGCATCGTAACAAATAATCCCAGCCTTTCCAGATCATATTGAAGAGAGGTGTTGAATACGTAGGGGCTTTGTCCCTGCATGGGCCTGTTCAGTTGCGCACCCTGACTTTGCACCCTGTTTTTGATATAAGCAAGATTGGTCTGGAAAGTAAAGTGTTGTAAGGCCTGAATGAAGTCCAGTTTCTTCCTGTATTCGAATTCTACACCATACCCCCTGGCCTTGTCAGCATTGATGTAATTGTAGGTACTGGCGCCGCCCGAACTGACATTAAAATACAATTCGATCGGATTCCTGAAATATTTATAAAAAACACCCACGGTGAATACTTCCCCGGGCCGTGGATACAATTCATACCGGAGGTCTGCATTAGTTACTTTGGTGCGTTGCAAAGATTTATTGCCAGTTAAAGTCGCACCCAGTTCAAAATCATAAAACTGGAAATCACTTAATTCACGAAACTCTGGACGAATAACTGTTTGCGAACCTGACATTCGGAAATTTGAAGCCCCGCTTTTATAAGTGAAATTCAAAGCCGGTAAATAATCGCGGACTTCTGTATGCTGGTGACGAAAATCTTTTTGTTTCACACTGCCAATAACCTGGTCATAATCTTCTACCCTTACGCCCCACGTAGCCCGGAGATCTTTTGTTAACTGGTTATCGAATTGAAGAAAACCTGCATTCAAAATGGTATTGGCCATATACCGATACTGGTATCCGCTTAACTCACTAAATCCAAACTTGTTGTCATTTCCATTGCCGAAATTCTGGGGAGCAAATACCTGATTGGCCGGAAGTTTTCTTACATCCACATTGTCCGATGAAAGATAAATGGCAAAGGGCCTGGAATCAAAAAGCCGGTCTTTTACCTGGAATAAATAACCGCCTTTTACCGTTTGATTCAGCCCAAATAATCGAAATTCTTTGGCAACATCTCCTCCGGCGGTATAGATATAATCACTCAAAAAACCATAATAACGGCTGCCGGATACTTGTGAGCTTTTTGATGCTCCTACCAGTAACAGGTAAGGATTTCCTGATAGGGATGTTTCCTGGTTGTACTGGATACGTCGCTGGTCTGGAATATATTGATCCAAAATATTAAAGCTGCCATACCAGTGTAATTTGGTTTTAATGGCTGAGAGGTGATGATCTCCGGAAACTTGTGTATTAAAAAATATATTCGATTTCAAAGCCAATTCCGTAGCCTTGATTTTCTGACCATTTGGATCAGAACCGTTGAAGTCAACACCCGTTCTTTCTGTGACATAGTTAGCAGCATTGACATTGAAAAGATTTTTGAAAGAAATTTTATTTTTACTTCCCAGCTTGAATGTTACATTGGCCAAACCACCCCACAACACCTCTCTGCTATATTTCTGATTATTAAAATCGAAAACTTTGCTGGCGATATTATTGTCATTGACAGTGGTAGGCCTGTTTCCGAAAGAAGTCCGCTTCACTGATTGGTTATACGATACACCTAGAGTAGCCCCCATACTGGTATTCCCCTTGAAAGTTTTATTGAATCCACCACTTAATTCCAACTTTTTATTGAAACCCGCTGTTGCAGAGGTGCTTCTATCACTGGACCAGGTATTGACAAACTTTTTTCCAAATTGCGTTTTAGCTGATGCGTCTATCTGGCTCAATCGCTCTTTGGTAGGCACCTCTTTGGGGATGGCCCTTGTACCATCATCCATGCCCAGCCAATCGTATTTTCCTCCTTTGTAGGTGAAAAAATCTTTCCCGATGGTTTGGGTGTTGATTCCAGTTCCCATCAAAATACTCAGGAAACTAGTCACTGGAATGTCCTTTGTGTTAACCTGAACCAGGCCTCCAGCCCACTCACCGGGCAGCTCAGGAACAAAAGCCTTATTGATAATGATGTGATCAATGACAGTGGAAGGAAAAAGATCAAAGGAAAAAGTTTTTCGGTCGGGCTCTGTGCTGGAGAGAGGTATCCCATTGAGCATGGCAAAATTATACCGGTCGCTAAGGCCCCGTACTACCAGGTATTTACCTTCCTGAATGGAGGTTCCTGGGATTCTTTTTAATACCTCGCCGGTATTTCTGTCTGGTGAACGCCGGATACTTTCTGAAGAAATAACCGAGGTGACGGAGTTGGTATTTTTTTGAAAAGCAATGATAGAATTGACTGTCTCTTTTCTGGCGCTTGAACGCGCCGATATAACAAATCCAGTCATGTCGTTACTGGTGGTTAATAACACGATATTCATTTCTGTAGAGGCTCCGTGAATCACTTCTGAGGAAACTGTTTTAGAGGCATAACCAATTGCGGAAAACGACAAGTCATAGGACTTTCCAGGGGTTACTAAAAGAAAAAATATACCATCCAAATCGGTTTTTGTTCCGCTGGTTTTATTCAGGATCACTGAAACACCTGATAAGGGATCATTTTTTTCATTCAGTACCTTTCCAAAGAGCCTGACCTGCTGAGCAATGGAGCAGGTGATCCAAAAAAATGTAAAAATGGTAAGCAGGTATTTCATCCTCATCCTTTGAAAGTTTGCACAAAGGAAAACTTCCAAGGTTATCGTCAGGTTACGACAGTATTAAGGAAATATGAACCTAATGTTACAGCAATGTTACCCATGTTCAAAAATGACTTTGGAAAACTGGAATCTATTCAACAAAATATCAAAGGATAAATACTATAAAAGCTGGTTTTGACTGTAAGAGAAAAGGAAAAGGTTGATTTGATCAATCATCTGTACGCAAATAAGGTAATGCCCGTATCGAGTTATTATTTATTTTAGTTAACCGGGAACACCGGTTCTATTGAACTTATCTTCATGAACTTAAAGACTGGCTTATTATGAACATTTTTGCAAAATTACTGGCGCCCAAGAACAAAGTTTTTTACGAACTTTTTGAAAAAAGTGCCGACAATGTAAAACAGATCAGTTTGTTACTCACCCAGGTGGTATCGGAATCAGACTTTGATAAGAGACAGACCATCATCGCTAAAATGGAAGATGTAGAACATGCCAATGATGAACTGACGCACCTGCTCTTTACTGAATTGGGTAGAAATTTTATTACGCCTTTCGATCGGGAGGATATTCATTACCTCGCCTCTGCCTTAGATGACATTGCAGATTATATTTATTCCACTGCTAAAAAAATCAATTTCTACCGGGTAAATCCCAATGATATTGGCATCCATAAACTGGCTGAAATTATTTTACAAAGTTGTTCTGAAGTAAGAAAAGCTGTTGGAGAATTACGCAACATGAAGAACATGCGTATGATTACGGAGTCGCTGGTAAAGATCAACAGCCTGGAAAATGAAGCAGATGATATTTTTGATATGAGTATTGAGCGCCTGTTCGCTACTGAGGCGGATGCCAAGGAAGTGATCAAGAAAAGAGAGATCTACCAGGTAATGGAGACCGCAACCGACAAATGTGAAGATGCAGCCAATGTCATCGAGTCCATTATTGTTAAGTATGCCTGAACCTCAGGAGCGGCCACAAGCCTGCATTGAGAAAGGTTTTCCATTACCAACGATTCAAATTTTCTGCTCATGACCTTTATCATTATCATTATCATTCTGGCCCTGGTATTCGATTACATCAATGGATTTCATGATGCAGCCAATTCTATTGCTACCATAGTTTCTACAAAAGTTCTCACCCCTTTCCAGGCAGTAATATGGGCAGCCTTATTCAATTTTGCGGCTTATTTTATTTTCAAAGACCATGGGGTGGCCAACACAGTAGCTAAAACAGTGAAGGCCGAATGGATCACTATGACCGTGGTTTTTTCAGGACTTGTGGGCGCCATCATCTGGAACTTATTTACCTGGTGGTTTGGAATTCCTTCTTCTTCCTCGCACACGCTTATTGGCGGTCTGGCGGGAGCAGCTATTGCACATGGGGGGTTCGGAGCTATCAATATGGCGAGTAAGCCAAATATTTTACAGACAGCCAGTTTTATCATTATTGCACCCGTGGTTGGAATGATTCTCGCATTCATCATATCACTATGGTTTCTTTTGTCGTTCAGAAAAGATTTCCTTCCAAGGATTGTATCCATACTGATCATTAGTTTTGTTGGCTGGCTTTTATATAAAAACCTGATTTTCGATCACGCGGTACTGGATAAAGGCACCCATTTCAAAACTTACATCTGGCAGGTATTATTTTACACCAAAAATTTTAAATGGATTCTTCTTGCATTGATCCTTTTGATCTTTGCTGTTTTCACTTTCTGGCTCAATACCATGAATGCGCACCGATCGAATGTTTGGTTTAAACGGCTGCAGCTGATTTCTTCAGCAGCTTTCAGTATCGGACATGGAGGAAATGATGCACAAAAGGTCATGGGCATTATTATGCTGGCACTCGTGGCAAGTGATCCTTCGAAGTATCATCTGGAGAAAATGGAATGGTGGGTGCCCATAGCCTGTTATTCTGCCATTGCACTGGGAACGATGAGCGGCGGATGGAAGATTGTAAAAACAATGGGAACAAGGATTACAAAAGTGACACCATTTGAAGGTGTAGCAGCAGAAACTGCAGGTGCCATCACCTTATTTGTAACCGAAGCTTTGAAGATACCGGTGAGTACCACCCATACCATAACCGGATCTATTATGGGTGTAGGGGCCACCAAAAGATTATCTGCAGTTAGGTGGGGTGTAACATTAAACTTATTATGGGCATGGATTCTCACCATTCCCATCAGTGCCTTACTGGCTGCTGGAATTTATTATCTGGTTCGGATGTTCCAATAGCTTTATTTCCGAGTTTTGCCGCAATTCAAACACATGGCAAAAATCTTAGTGACAGGGGCCTGCGGATATATCGGATCACACACCCTCGTTGACCTGATTGATAACGGTTATGAGGTGATCAGTGTGGATAATAATTCAAGGTCCTTCGCTTCCGTATTAAAAGGAGTTGAAAAAATTACAGGATTTCCTGTCAAGAATTACAAGGTAGACCTCTGTAATTACGATGATACATTTGCTATTTTCCAGGAAAATGAAGACATCATGGGCGTCATCCATTTCGCTGCCTATAAAGCAGTGGGTGAATCTGTTGAAAAGCCGCTGATGTATTTCGAGAACAACCTCACGTCCCTTGTCAACCTTCTCAAATGCGTGCAGGAATTTGACACCCCATGGTTTGTTTTTTCCTCTTCCTGTACGGTCTATGGCGATCCTGAACAGTCAATTGTTACAGAGGAAACGCCCCTGAAACCAGCTACATCTCCTTATGGTTACACGAAACAGATGGGAGAACAGATTTTGGGAGCATTCAGAAAAGCAAGTTCTACCCAGGTCATTCTCCTCCGTTATTTTAATCCAGTAGGTGCGCATCCTTCCACCCTGATCGGAGAGTTCCCTATCGGACGGCCGCAAAACCTGGTGCCGGCTATTACTCAAACCGCCATCGGCAAATTACCCAGAATGACCGTGTATGGAGATGATTATCCTACAAGGGACGGGAGTTGTGTGCGTGATTATATTCACGTCAGTGACATTGCCCATGCACATACGCTATCCATTAAATATCTTGAAGATGGACAGAAAAGCGACGGGTGTGAAGTCTTCAACCTTGGTTCCGGCAACGGTGTAACAGTATTGGAAGCCATCAGGTCTTTTGAAAAAGTAAGCAGTGTACAACTCAATTATGAAATAGGCCCAAGGAGGCCTGGTGATATTGTTGCCATTTATGCCAATAATGACAAGGCTAAACATCTTTTGAAGTGGGAACCAAAATATTCATTGGACGAAATGATGCTCACAGCCTGGAAATGGGAACTCAGGTTGAAAGAAGATGAACAACTTTTTTCTTCCTTCCAGACAGAGTTAAATTAAATGGGAGCATGGCAAGGTCCAACCAATTGTGATCCCATCCACCAACCTCCCGCTTACGGTTCGCGTTAACTGTTTTCTTCTCTTACATTTGCCGCATAAATATTCATGATGCTCAAAGACATTCAACCTTCAGGTAAAAAAGACACGAGAAGTGGATTCGGTGATGGAATTGTAGAAGTGGCCAGGAAAAATAAAAATGTGGTGGCGCTGACAGCAGACCTCGCAGGTTCATTGAAATTACAACAGTTCATAAAAGAATTTCCTGATCGTTTCATACAGGTTGGAATAGCAGAAGCGAATATGATGGGCATCGCCGCAGGCCTTACCATTGGTGGTAAAATTCCTTTTACCACCACGTTTGCCAATTTTTCTACCGGGCGTGTATACGATCAGATCCGGCAAAGTATTGCATATAGCAGAAAAAATGTGAAGATCTGTGCGTCCCATGCGGGTGTAACTCTTGGGGAGGATGGAGCCACTCACCAGATACTGGAAGATATTGGGTTGATGAAAATGCTCCCCGGTATGACAGTGATCGTACCGTGTGATTATAACCAAACCAAAGCCGCAACGATAGCTGTAACTGATTTTGTGGGACCTGTTTATTTGCGATTTGGCCGTCCTGTGTGGCCCATTTTCACCAACCCTGATGAACCATTCGTGATTGGGAAAGCGCAACAATTCTCAGAAGGTGGGGATGTGACTATTTTCGCCTGCGGACATATGGTATGGAATGCCATCCAGGCTGGAGTAGCCCTTCAGGAAAAGGGTCTGGGTGTAGAGGTGATTAACCTGCATACGGTGAAACCTATTGATGAACAGGCCATTCTGACTTCTATTCGCAAAACCAGGTGTGCAGTGACGGTTGAAGAACACAATATTTTTGGTGGCATGGGTGATGCAGTGGCACAGGTTGCTGCCAAAAACTTTCCCATACCAATTGAATATGTCGGCACAAAGGATACGTTCGGGGAAAGTGGAACTCCTACCGAATTGCTGAAAAAATATGGCCTCGATATTCCGGATATTATTGCAGCTGCAGAAAAAGTCATGAGCAGGAAAGGTTCCTAGTTTTGCTTCCAGGAAGTTAATCAGGAGCTCAGGATCAGAAAAGCAGTCTCTCATCCTTCAGACTGTGTGGGTATTGGAGGTAAGCCAGGGCTATGGAACGCAATAGCTGATCACATCATTCATCATCTTCATTCATAACTTTACTTTTATCATCCCACATTCATGGCTTTAACCGATAGTTCAGATGCAGCATTTCTCCTTCAGTTCAAGGAACCCGCTACCAGGGAAGCGGCCTATACTTCCATCATCAAAAAATACCAGGAAAAGCTTTACTGGCATATCAGACGTATTGTAATAGGTCACGACGATGCCAATGACGTTTTACAAAATGTTTTCATCAGAGTGTGGAATGGTCTGGAAAATTTCAGGCAGGATGCCCAGTTGTACACCTGGCTGTACCGGATCGCCACCAACGAAAGCCTGACTTTCCTGGAAGGCCAGAAAAAAAGAGCTGCTATTAGCCTGAGCGATGTGGAAAGCGGACTAAGCAATCAAATAAAAGCGGATAAGCATTTTGACCCTAATAAATTGGAATGGAAGCTTCAGTTAGCCATACAGCAATTGCCTGAAAAACAAAGAATTGTATTTACACTCCGGTATTACGACGAAATGCCATATGAAGAGATGAGCCGCGTGCTGGAAACAAGCGAAGGCGCCCTGAAAGCCAGTTATCACCATGCTGTAAAAAAAATAGAAGACTACATAACAAATCATTAAACTTTGGGGGCCTGGATGAGTCTTAAATCTTGAAATGAACAGCCGCCTGGAAATACAAGATGAATTAAAGTTACTTCAAAGCAGTCTCCCTGCAAATGAAGTAAATATGCCTTATGCGGTACCGGATGGCTATTTTGACGCGCTTCCTAAGGCCTTACTTTTAAAAGTGAAGACGGAAACAATCATTTCAGCTCAGGAAGAAATTGATTTAGCCTCTCCTTTACTCTCGGGGATCTCCAGGAAATCTCCGTATAGTGTACCTGAAAATTATTTTGAAACATCCATTTCCGCTTTGCCTGCCTTCACCACTGAAGATCAATTGACGGTCCTTAAAAATATAAATAAAGGGATGCCCTACAGTGTCCCTTCCGGTTACTTTGAACATTTACCAGCACAGCTTTTGCGCCATTTACAGCCAAAGGCTAAAGTAGTTTCGATGCGTGTCCATAATTGGAGTCGGTTGATGGCTGTTGCGGTGGTGGCCGCCCTCATTAGCGTGACGGGGATCTTGTATTTTTCTCCACGACAGGAAATGGCAATTGACAATCCTCAATGGGTAGCAAAAAAATTGAAGAATATAAGTGACAGGGAACTGGAAGAATTTGTAAAAACAACGGATGTGAATCAGCAGAGTACTGCCACAGCTAAAACATCGGCTAAACGTTTGAGCGATGTGAAGAAATTATTGCAGGATGTTCCTGATACTGAACTCAATGCCTTTCTTGAACAGGTTCCTTCAGATGATGATGAACCTTCACTTAATTAACCTCTATGAAAAAGATCATTTACTTATTTATTTTATTATTCACTTTGAATGGCGTCTCCTTTGCCCAGGATGAACAGGATGGTGGTAAGGTGAGGGAAAGGATGGTAGAGTACATTCAGGATAAATTGAGTCTCTCCAAAGGAGAAGCTGAAAAATTTACGCCGGTGTTCATTGACTATTTTAAAGAATTAAGAACCACTAACCAGAATTTTAGAGGCGACCGTCTGGTGCTTCAGCAAAAAATTGCCGAGTTGCGTCTTCGCTTCCGTGACCAGTTCAAGCCCATCATAGGTGAAAAACGCAGCAATGAAGTATTTACGCATGAACGCGATTTTGTTCAAAAAGTAAAATTAGAAAGAGACCTGCGATTGCAAAATCGGCAGGAAGGCCCTGCTAACAAAAGATTCAGATCGGTGTTATAGCCAAGTTGATAATTCAACTATATTTGAATCTGGTGTTTTTCATAGGTTAGAAACGGCCGGCTCTTTTTCGGGCGGGCCTGTTTATTCTACTCACCCATCACCATTTTTTTAATGGCTACTATTTGGCCCAGATGATATACATCATGCTGAATGATTCCATTTAGTAATTTTCGGAAATTGTAATTTTTTTCTCTTACTTCCCTTTCCAGAAATGCATCATCCTTTTCCGATAAGAGGTAGAGTAGCTGGCTTTGTGTTTCTTTCAACCTCTCCATTCCCTCAGGCCATAATGTGTCATCCTGGGCGTCAAGCTCCCTCCAGTCATTTTTTTCAAAATAACTCATTTGCATTTGAGGAGAATGCTGGAGCCGGTCTACGGTAAATTCTCTCCATGTAATCATATGCCACAACAACTCAAGAATACTATGACCTTTTTCGTTTGGATGGTAAACAACAGATTCAGGAAGTTCGTCAAGTACTGTAGTGATACTTTTCCCGTACCATGGATCTCCATCATACGTTTCTTTTAATTGGGAAATAATAAATGCTATTTCTACATTAGCCATCCTAAAAATTTATAGATCAGGATTCAATTTATACTTCTTATTGTTTTATACTTCTTATTGTTGCAATAAGCCTCATGATTCTTTTTATTTGCTTAGATACATGCTCCTATCCTTGTACAGCTGACGGAAATAAGGATCACGAAGGTCTTTGATAAACCGAATAGCTTCACCAGTGCTTTTCATTTCAGGACCCAGCTCCTTATTCACACCCGGAAATTTATTGAAAGAAAAAACCGGCTCTTTGATCGCAAATCCATTGAGCTTTTTTTCAAAAGTGAAATCTTTCAGCTTTGCCACACCCAGCATTACTTTGGTGGCTACATTGAGGTAAGGAATGTTGTAGGCCTTTGCAATAAATGGGGTAGTCCGGGAAGCTCGTGGATTGGCTTCTATCACATGCACTTTATCATTCTTAATGGCAAACTGTATATTGATCAGGCCGCGGATTTCCAGCGCCCTTGCAATTTTTTCAGCATAGTGCTCCATGGTTGTGACCACCAATGGTGTAAGATTGAACGCTGGTAGTACTGCATTGCTGTCGCCACTATGAATACCAGCGGGTTCAATATGTTCCATGACACCCATTACATGAAAATCTTCTCCATCGAAAATGGCATCAATCTCCGCTTCCTGGCATCGGTCAAGAAAATGATCGATCAGGATCTTGTTGCCTGGAATATGCTTCAGCAAACTGATCACCGCTTTTTCTAATTCATCATCATTGATCACAATACGCATCCTTTGTCCACCTAACACATAACTGGGCCGGACCAGCACCGGATAACCCACTCTTTTTGCTACCTCTACGGCATCATCCACATCATAAGCGGTTCCATAGTTGGGATATGGAATTTCGAGGTGTTTAAGCATATCGCTGAAGCGCCCCCGGTCTTCTGCAATATCCATGTTGTCATAAGATGTTCCTATAATCCTGATACCCTTTTCAAAAAGCCGTTGCGACAATTTCAGTGCGGTTTGTCCGCCTAACTGCACAATTACGCCTTCAGGCTTTTCGAGTTCAATGATTTCCCAAATATGTTCCCAGTATACCGGCTCGAAATATAATTTGTCGGCCATGTCAAAATCTGTAGACACAGTTTCAGGATTACAGTTCACCATGATAGATTCAAAACCACTTTCCTTGATCGCCAGAAGGCCGTGCACGCAACAATAATCAAATTCAATTCCTTGTCCTATCCGGTTTGGACCGCTCCCCAGCACGATGATCTTTTTTTTATCTGAAACTTTACTTTCATTGTGTTGTCCATCTTCAAAAGTGGAATAGAAATAAGGCGTTTTGGCTTCGAATTCAGCGCTGCAGGTATCCACCATTTTATACACCCGCCTGATGCCTGCTGCTTTTCTTTTTTCATAAACTTCCTCTTCGCTTCCGTCTGTCAGGATTCGTGCTATCTGTTCATCGCTGAATCCATGAATCTTCGCCTCCTTGAGCAATTCTAATGGAAGATCTTCCAGCCAGAAATTCGCCAGTTCCTTTTCAATGTTGCATATTTTTTGGATTTCATATAGAAACCACCGGTCAATGTAGGTGGCTTTTGCAATCGTATTCACCGAAATACCCAACATGAGCGCATCTTTGATTCGAAAGATCCGGTCCCATTTTGGAATCTTGATATACTCCAGCAATTCTTCTGACTTCATTCCGCTTTTACCATAATAGCCAAGACCCACTGCATTGTTTTCAAGACTTTGGCAGGCCTTCTGAATGGCTTCTGTAAAACTTCTGCCTATCGCCATCACCTCACCTACGCTTTTCATCTGAAGCCCCAGGGTATCATTGGCACCTTTGAACTTATCGAAATTCCACCTGGGGATCTTTACAATGACATAATCCAGTGCAGGTTCAAAATAAGCAGATGTTGTTTTAGTGATCTGGTTTTCCAGTTCATCCAGGGTATACCCAATGGCTAATTTGGCGGCAATTTTTGCAATCGGATAACCAGTTGCCTTCGAGGCCAGAGCCGAAGATCTGCTTACCCTCGGATTGATCTCGATGGCTATGATCTCTTCATTCACGGGATTGAGTGCAAACTGCACATTGCAACCCCCGGCAAAATTTCCAAGGTCACGCATCATCATAATGGCGGTATTCCTCATCAGTTGAAAAGCCGTATCGCTCAAAGTCATGGCAGGGGCCACGGTAATGGAGTCACCGGTATGAATACCCATCGGATCAAAGTTCTCCACGGTACAGATAATACATACATTATCTGCGCTGTCGCGCAACAATTCCAGTTCAAATTCCTTCCATCCCAGTACCGCTTTTTCTACTAATACTTCATGAATAGGTGAGGCTTCCAATCCCCTGGTAAGCGCTTCATCCAGTTCATCTTTATCATGAACAAAACCACCCCCTGTTCCTCCCAGTGTGAAGGAGGGCCTGATCACCAACGGAAAACCAATGTCCTGTGCAAATTCTTTCCCTTCAAGAAAAGAATTGGCTGTTTTAGCTGTAGCCACAGGCACACCAAGGTGTATCATCCACTGCCTGAATTTTTCCCTGTC
>JANLYU010000074.1:0-7608 GCA_031365785.1 Flavisolibacter sp.
CAGCACCCCCAACCCCTAAAGGGGAGATTGAGTACTGTGCAACAAATTTGAGTTTGCAATTTTTTGCAGCAGCTTCATCGTATAATTTTTTGAAATGCGATTCATGTTTCAGCATTTCTTTATAAAAATCATCCACCGATCCATCAAAACAACTTGCAGGCAAAAAACCATTGTTTGTAATATCTTCCATCTCCATCTTCTGCCCTGCCTCCCGGGCAAGAATAAGAATTTTGCGCATTACATCTGTACCGCCCAAATCAAGGCGAGGGTCGGGTTCTGTGTAGCCTTCATCCTGCGCCTGCTTTACCACCGAAGCAAAACTTTTTTTGCCATCATAATTATTAAAAACAAAATTGAGCGTGCCGCTCAGCACGGCCTCCATGGTGTGTATATTATCGCCGCTGCGCAACAGGTCGTTCAAACTCACTATCACCGGCAAACTGGCGCCCACATTGGTCTCAAACAAAAACTGCGCATTAAATTCCGTTGATAATTTTTTAAGTTTGGTATAATATTCAAAGCTGGAGGAGCAGGCAATTTTATTACAGGCCACTACGGATATGCTTTTTGGAAAAATAAATTCGTAAGTGCCTGCTACCATTTCATTGGCAGTTACATCTACAAAAATAGAATTACGAAGGTTTTTTTCCTGCATGCGTTGTATAAAAGTATCCGTATTCATTTTTTCTCCTTTTTGCAACAGGATTTTCCAGTTGCTCAGGTCAATTCCATCTTCACTGAAGATCATATGCCTGCTGTTGGCCAGTCCTACCACCCTTACCTGCACCCGTAAATGTCGCTGCAGGAAATCCTGTTGCTGAAAAATTTGTCCCAGCAGTTTACTACCTACATTGCCGGTACCAGCTACATAAAGGTTCAGTTGTTTGAAAGTGGCTTCGAAAAATTCCTCGTGCAAAACATTCAAAGCTTTTAAAATATCTGCCCCACAAATCACAGCAGATATGTTTCTTTCTGAAGAACCCTGGGCAATGGCTCTGACATTGACCCCATTCCTGCCCAGAACACCAAACATTCTTCCACTGATGCCAGGATGACTTTTCATCTGGTCGCCCACCAGTGCAATAATGGCCATTGCTTTTTCAATCACCAGCGGATTGACATTACCTTTCTCTATTTCAAAACTGAACGTGGCGTCAATAGCTTCTTTGGCCTTTGCGGAAAAATGTTCCTCCACCCCTACGCATATGGAATGTTCTGAGGAGGCCTGTGTGATTAAAATGACATTAATATGGTGACTGGCCAGCGTTTCAAAAAGTCTCCTAGAAAAACCGGGGATACCCACCATCCCGCTACCTTCCAGACTTAGCAGTGCTATGCCATTGATACTTGAAATTCCACGCGTGGTATTTCCATTCATCAGCAAGGTGGCATTGATCTCGGTACCGTGATCTTCCGGTGCAAAAGTGTTCTTGATCCATACCGGGATTTTTTTATCCATCAATGGCTGTATGGTGGGTGGATAAATGACCCTTGCACCGAAGTGGGAGAGTTCCATCGCTTCGTGATAAGATATTTCTTTGATGGCTTTGGCATTGCTCACAACTCGTGGGTCCGCTGTCATCATGCCGGAAACATCTGTCCATATCTCCACCAATGATGCCCCTGCGGCAGCTCCGATAATAGCGGCTGTATAATCTGATCCGCCGCGGCCAAGTGTGGTGGTATTTCCTTTTTCATCTGAAGCAATAAAACCAGGCATGATGAGCATCGATCCTGAATGAAGGGCTGTTAACTGCCGGCAATTTTCTTCCGTTTTCCGAAAGTTCACCGCGGCATAAGTAAAGGTGGAATCAGTGGTGATTAGTTTTCTAGCATCAAGCCATTCGTTCTTGATACCTGAAGAAGAAAAGAAAGCAGAAATGACCTGTGAGGAAATGAGTTCTCCGAAACTGGCGATCCTGTCCTGTGTTCTGCCTGAAAATTCATTCAGTAACAGGATGCCATTACAAATGTCTTCTACCTCATGAAACTGGTGTACCACAAAGCTGAGCAAGCTACTCTGGTTGTTGAGCGGTAACAATTCCTTCACCAGGTTAAGATGATCCTGAACCAGTTGTTGCAAAATTTCCCTGAATTCAAGGTGGCCTCCCGATGCCAGCCTCCCACATTGGAGCAAGCGGTCTGTGGTGCCGCTGATAGCTGAAAATATGATGATCAGTTGGTCTGATGATGGTTTCTGCGCCACAATGTCTCTAACCTTTTTGATGTTTTGCGCATTGGCCACAGAGGTGCCACCAAATTTTAAAACCTGCATGATAGATGATTAACCGTAAATGATAAGATTTTCTTGAAGTGGCTTAAAAGCCCAATTGGTGATATGGCATATGACAACCCTTGCGGGTTGTGGTGCGTGTAATTTCAGCAGCCGTAACGGACGCTGTAAAAATATTACTGGAATGTTGGTTTGTATACATGGAATAGGTTGAAAGATAAAGAATAAAACCGGATCAAAAAAAATGCACGTTTGTTTTCATAAAGTGGTGCCTGCTTCTTGATTACTTTTGTTGGTATGGACCAACTGCCGTTCCGCGAACTGGAAAATTTTAAAAATGATGTTGGTATTAAATTCCAGTTGTATAACAGCCTCTTTACTTCGCTGCCCTTTCACCGGATTGAGCGAACCGGAATTCTTTTATCGCTGTTCTCCAACCATTGCGAAGAAAGCTATAAAAAGCGACAGAGCCCTCGAGAAATCGTGGAAGAATTTTTTCAGAAATTCACCTCCTTCCGGAATGAAAAAGAAAAGTCGGACCTGCTGTACCGTTTTGTTCAATATGCTGAAAGGCAGGTAGTACTTTTCGATGCAGTGGAAGATGCTGCCATCAATGAAATTAATGATACCACCGGCATCGGGACGCTTAAACAGCTGGAAACTAAAGTGATGCAGGAAGGGAAACAGGATCTTCTTACATCGCGGCTCCAGCAGTTTGCGGTTGCCCTGGTATTGACTGCGCACCCTACTCAGTTTTATCCCGGGTCTGTACTAGGCATCATCAATGATCTGTCAAAAGCGCTCAAGGAAAATCATACGGCCCTCATCAACATGTACCTTCAGCAGTTGGGGAAGACACCGCTTTTTAAACAACAGAAACCTACTCCTTACGATGAAGCGGTAAGCCTGATCTGGTACCTGGAAAATGTTTTTTACCATGCAGTGGGCAAGGTGATTTCTTATTTGAAAGAACATTTCCCCGGCCTGCACCATGACGAAAATCCTTTGGTCAAAATGGGTTTCTGGCCTGGAGGCGACCGCGATGGAAATCCAAATGTTACCGCAGCGATTACTTTGAGAGTGGCCGAAGCGCTTCATACCAGCATACTGAAATGTTATTACAGGGAGGTGAGACAGCTCAAGAGGCGCCTCACTTTCAAAGGTGTAGATACGATCCTGGCAGAAATTGAATTCAAATTATACAACAGTATTTACCAGACAGGAACACCGGGAGAAATCAAAAAAGAAGATATGATGGCTTCCCTGCAACGCATCAGGGAAGTGATTATTTATGAGCACAATGGACTTTTTCTTGCCCTGCTGGACAACCTCATTTATAAAGTACAGGTTTTTGGATACCACTTTGCCACACTGGACATCCGGCAGGAAAGCACGGTTCATAATAAAGTTCTTGAAACTATTGCTGAAAAGGAAAAATTACTACCCGCCAATTATTCTGAATTGAATGATGGTGGGAAGATCGGCGCTATCATCTCTGCAAAAGGCACGGTACAACCTGAATTATATGAAGGCCTGATCAAAGACACTCTTTTATCGGTGGAAACTATCCGCACCATTCAGAAAAATAATGGTTACCAGGGATGCAACCGTTATATCATCAGCCAGTGCGGCTCTGCCCTGAATGTGATGGAGGTATACGGATTGTTTTTATTGAGCGGCTGGAAAAAAGAATCCATCGGCATTGATATCGTTCCGCTGTTTGAAACCATCGATGACCTCAAGCATGCTGCCACTGTAATGAAGGCATTGTATGAAAACGAGGTGTACCGGCAACACCTGGAAAGAAGAAAAAACAACCAGACCATCATGGTGGGTTTTTCTGATGGCACGAAGGACGGTGGTTACCTGATGGCCAACTGGAGTATTTATAAAGCAAAGGAAGAACTCACTGGCATTTCCAAACAGTTTGGAATAGACGTGATCTTTTTTGACGGCCGTGGTGGTCCTCCTGCAAGAGGCGGAGGCAAAACGCATAAGTTCTATGCGTCAATGGGTAGAAATATTTCTTCTAAAGAAATCCATCTTACGGTACAGGGTCAAACGGTGAGTACCAGCTTTGGAAACATTGATGCTGCGCAGTATAATATGGAACAATTGCTGAATGCAGGTATTTCCAACGAACTGTTTGCAGAAAACGGGAGAACACTGAACCCTCAGCAGGAAGAAGCATTGCAGGAACTGGCAGACGTGAGTTTTGAAACGTATAAACAATTGAAAAATCATCCGGACTTTCTGAACTATCTCACAGAAACCAGTCCCCTGAATTATTACAGCGAAACCAATATCAGCAGCCGGCCTTCTAAAAGAGGTCAGTCTATGCGACTGTCGCTGAAAGATCTGCGGGCTATACCATTTGTGGGTGCCTGGAGCCAGATGAAACAAAATGTGCCGGGTTATTACGGACTAGGTACCGCGCTGGAGGCCGTAGAACAGCATGGAAAATTGGGAGAGATCAAAAACCTTTACGAAAAGTCACCTTATTTCAAAACGCTGATTGATAATTGTGAAATGGCGATGAAGAAATCTTTTTTTCCATTGACCGCTTACCTGTCCAATCATCCGCAATACGGTGAAATATGGAATCTGATTTTTGAAGAGTACGAACGCACGCGGAAATTTCTGATTAAGATTTCCGGAAAAAATGAATTGATGAGCGATTACCCTGTAGAACAGTTATCTATTCAGATGCGTGAACGCATTGTACTGCCCCTCACTACGATACAACAATATGCGCTGATCAGGTTGCGTGAGGAAAAAGAATTGCAGGATAAAGAAAAGGAAATACTGGAAAGGCTGATTGTACGAACTTCCTTCGGCATTATCAATGCCGGAAGAAATTCTGTTTAAACCGCCTGCACTTTTACTGATAAAAAGCTCATGTCCTTAGATTCCAGGGAAGAAGTACCCATTAAAAATTCATCTGCTTTCCTGGCACATTCCCTTCCTTCACTGATGGCCCATACAACTAATGACTGTCCACGCCTCATATCACCGGCACAGAAAACTTTTGCAATACTCGTCTGGTAGTTTTTTTCAGTAGCTTTTACATTTCCCCTGTCATCTCTTTCCACTCCTAATTCATTCAGCAGTCCTTCATGCTGGGGATGAACAAAACCCATGGCCAGCAGTGCCAGCTCGCAGGGGAGTTCCCGTTCAGAATCCCTGATCTCCTCGAAGTGTGCTGCCCTTCCATCCTGTTCCAGTTTCCATTCCAGGTCAACCACTTTTACGGCCCTGAGGTTTCCATTTTCATCGCCGATGAATTCTTTGGTGGCTATGGCCCATTGTCTATGCGCTCCTTCTTCGTGCGAGGACGTTACCTTGAGCGTCATTGGATACGTTGGCCATGGCATGTAATCTGTTCTGTCGGTAGAAGGTTTTGGCAGCAATTCAAACTGTGTGATGGAAGAGGCACCCTGACGGTTGGATGTGCCTACGCAATCGCTTCCCGTATCACCTCCTCCAATCACAATGATATTTTTTTGTGCTGCTGATATGTCAATACCTGCCACGGGTTGTTGAGCCACGCGTTTATTTTGCTGCGTTAAAAAGTCCATCGCAAAATGGATCCCATTCAGTTGTCGGCCGTGTACGGGAAGATCTCTCGGAATGGTGGCACCACCGGCTAATACCAATGCATGATATTCCCTCAGCAGGTCATTGATGCGTACAGTACTGCCCACTTCGGCATTGCATTTGAACATGATGCCTTCTTCTTCTAGGATCTGCAACCTTCTGTCCAACACCCACTTTTCCAATTTGAAATCCGGTATGCCATAACGCAGCAGACCACCGGGTGCATCATCTCGTTCAAACACGGTTACACTATGACCTGCATAATTCAATTGTGCCGCAGCGGCCAGGCCTGCTGGTCCTGAACCAATGACGGCTACTCTTTTTCCGGTACGGAACGAAGGCTTCCTGGGTTTGACAAGTCCTTTGTCAAAAGCAATTTCAATGATGTGTTTTTCTATTTCTTCAATAGTAATGGCAGGCTGGTTGATGCCTAGTACACAGGCACTTTCACAAGGTGCAGGACAAATCCTTCCGGTAAATTCCGGGAAATTATTGGTGTAGGAAAGCAACTCATACGCTTCTGTCCAGTCTTCGCGGTAAACTGCATCATTGAATTCAGGGATCATATTACCTAAAGGACAACCATTATGACAGAAAGGAACACCGCAATCCATACACCGTGCGGCTTGCTGATTGAGTTTCTGAGCCGTGTATCGTTGTATAAATTCACGGTAATCATGAATACGTTCCTGAACCGGCCTTTTTTCCGGTAGCTCCCTGTCGAATTCAAGAAATCCTGTTAGTTTACCCATTGGTTATACTTTGATGAACCATTCAATAATATGAATGGAATGTAAAATTGAATGATCTATAAACCATCATCTAAGAGCCATGAACCAGAACGCTGTTACTGCTTTTATCCGCCAGCACCTTTTTATAATCTTTTGGAAATACTTTGATAAAGTTCTTTACCTGGTTCTCAAAATCCTGCAATACAAACCTGGCTACCGTACTACCTGTAAAATTGTAATGATCCTGGATCATGCGTTTCAATTCGGTACGGTCTTCGTGTGACACAGGATCCAGGTCTACCATTTCCACGTTACATAAGGTTTGAAAGTTGCCTTTCACATCATATACATAAGCTATTCCACCACTCATACCCGCCGCGAAATTCCTTCCGGTATCACCCAGAATCACCACGCGGCCGCCTGTCATATATTCACATCCATGGTCGCCGATACTTTCCACCACGGCATGTACACCTGAATTACGAACACAGAATCTTTCCCCGGCCTTTCCACGGATAAAAGCCTCCCCTGAAGTGGCTCCATAAAACGCCACATTTCCGATGATGATGTTTTCTTCTGCAATAAAGGTGGCTTCTTCAGGAGGATAGATAATCAGTCGTGCGCCTGACAGTCCTTTTCCAAAATAATCATTGGCATCACCTTCAAGCTCCAGGGTTACACCCCTGGTATTAAAGGCTCCAAAACTCTGACCCGCCGTGCCTTTGAAAGAAAAATGAATCGTATCATCCGGTAAGCCTGCAGACTGATAACGTTTACTGATCTCGTTGGACAAAATAGTTCCTGCTGTACGGTCTGTATTTAAAATTGAAAAAGAGGCCTTTACTCTTTCCATTCTTTCCAGGGCAGGTGCAGCCGCTTCCAGCAGTTTCCAGTCGAGCACCTGTTCCAGGCCATGATCCTGAGTTTCTTTTTGATACAGGCCTGTGTACAATGAATTGGGTTCTTTGTACAAAACAGGCGTCAGATCGAGCTTGCTGTATTTCCAGTGCCTGATATCATTTCTCGCTTCCAGGCTGTCTACCTGTC